>JAEZEU010000553.1 GCA_023432885.1 Pseudomonadota bacterium
CGGGCCCGATCGACAAATCGCGCATCAGGTCGAGGCCGATGGTGACATTGGAAGCGCGGAAGAAATGGCTGGCCATGTACGCCGTGGCCAAAGTCACGACCATGACGAGGCCCCGGCGGTAGACGGAAGGGTGCCGCTCGGAAGGCTGCATTGCTGGGGTTTCGTCTGTGGTTGTTGTTTGGTCGCGATTGCCGTGCAGCCTATGCGGAACGGGGCCGGCAGTGCAAGGTAGGGCAAACAGGCCCGCCCGATCGCCGAGCCGCCCGCGATCACGAAAATCTCCAGCAAGTTACCCGGCGTAAAGAATTCGTTCAGCTCTGGGTCCGATCATGATCTGCCGACAAGGATCACGATCATGCAGGTCCTGCAGCCGAAGCTTCCGGGAGCGATTGAGCCGGCTGGCAACGCGCCGCCTGTCAGTGTGGATGCTTCGGATCACCTCGACCCCGTTCGGGAAGAAGCCTTGCTGCTGCTGATGCCGCACCGCGAAAGGTTCACGACAGCTTGCATGCTCGCGGGCGCCCTCGTGATCGGCGTCGGGGTCGGTTGGGCAGGCTGCCTCGGCTGGAACAGTTATGCCGTCGTGGCGGGCTCTCCGGCTGCAAAGGAGCCGCCGGTCCGGCACGCCGAAACAAGACCGGCAAGCAGAACTGAAAGCATTCGCAGGCAAGCTCCCTCCGTCACTGCAAGCATCAATGCGTCCAAACCACCGGCCGCCGTACTGCGGGCCGAACCCGAGCCGAAATCGGCGGCAGCCATCCTGGGTTCGCTTACCGCCTCGGAGCCTCGTCCGCTGCTGATGCCGGCTCCGGAAACGCGGCCGACAACGATCGAAGGCTGGACCGTTGTTGATGTCCGGGGACAAACGGCTGTCCTGCAAGGGCCCGATGGCGTGCACACGGTAACGCCGGGCGAGACCGTGCCGGGCGTTGGCCGGATCGACTCCATCGTGCGCTGGGGCAACCGCTGGATTGTCGCCACCGGGAATGGGCTGATCGCGGCGCCCTGAAGCACGCGGCTGACGGTCCACTCGATCACCAGCGGGCTCGGTTAACCTCTTCCAGGCGGGGAAAGGTGCCCGAAGCCGCTCCAGCTAACCTGATCTCACGGACTAGTTCCGGCGGTCGGGGCGAAGCTCCGCTTCGACGGCCCTAGTCCAGCCTCACCTTCGCCTCGTTGACAACTTTGCGCCAGCGTTCGACTTCCGCGGACACCATCTTCGCAAATTCGGGGCCGGTCACGTCGGGCACATCGGAGCCGTTGCGCTCCCACGCCTCCTTGATCGACGCAAGCTGCATGGCCGTGCGCAACTCCTTGGTCATTCGTTCGATCACCTCCGGCGGCGTCCCCTTCGGCGCGAACAGGCCGTACCACGTCGACACTTCATAGCCGGGAAGGCCTGCCTCCGCGGCCGTTGGGAGTTCGGGGAACGCTGACACCCGCTTCGGCGCGGCAACCGCGAGCGCGCGCAACTGCCCCGCCCTCACCGGTGCGGCCGACGAGCCGAGCCCGTCGAATACGACAGGCACGTGGCCGGCAATGAGGTCCTGCATGGCGGGACCCGCGCCGCGATAGGGCACGTGCTGAATGTTGGTCTTGGTGAGGATCTTGAACAATTCGCCGGCCAGATGATGCGTGGTGCCGGCGCCGGCCGAGCCGTAGTTCAACTTGGCGGGATTGGCGTGCAAGTAATCGATGAACTCCTTCAGCGACTTGGCGGCGACCTTGTCGGGATTGACGACCACCACCTGCGGCGGACGCGCAATCAGCGCCACCGCGATGAAATCTTTCTCGAAGTCGTAGTCGAGCTTTGGATAGAGCGACGGCGCGATCGCATGATGTGCCGCACCGACAAAGAAGGTGTAGCCGTCCGGAGCGGCCTTCGCCGCAGCGGAAGCGCCCACCGTGCCGCCGGCACCGGCGCGGTTCTCGATCAGCACGCGCTTGCCAAGCTGGGCGTCGAGCTGGGCCGCCAGCGGACGGGCAAAAGCATCCGTGCCGCCGCCGGCTGCGAACGGCACGATGAAGGTGATCTGCTTCTCCGGCCAGGGCTGAGCCTGAGACCGGGCCGGGCTTGAGGCAAGGCCGGCCATAAGTGCAAATGCGGTAACCAAAGCAATCTTGTTCATGCCAGCCCCTTTCGCGACGCGCGCATTCGTGTGCAAGCGCCCGTGTCGCTCGCAGCACGATTTGATGAAAACGCCGGATCATCCGGCAAAGACACCATTGGGACAACGCGTCAACAACACGCAGCTTCTGCCACAACAGCGACGCAATTTCCGAAAATGCGCCGCGTCGTGATCTGTCGAAGCCGCCACGCCACCCCCAATGCCCCGGGGCGCGCCCAGCCCTGCCACGTCCGCTATCCATGCGATTGCCCTAGCAGGGCCGCATATCGGGCGGGCCATGCGCGGCCGACAGGAACGTGTGGTGCCGGGGATTGAAGAGTGCGCCTGGCGCAGCGCCGCCGGCCGGAACGCTCGTTTTCGGCCCAACGATGACGGAACCTGAAAGATGGTCCCCGCGTTCTCTCCTCGGAGCAAACACAGGAGGATATTATGGGACTTGGAAGAGGCGCGTTGCTTTGGTTGCTCGGCATTCCCTTGCCGATCATCATTCTTCTTGCACTTTTCTGGCGCTAAAGGTCGAATGCCTGGGCAAGCCCTCGGTCAGACGGGGGCTTTTGCTCGTTTCGCGGTACGTACCCGTTTGGCCGGGGGGCCTAAGCCCGTCGATCGTCCATTGGAGCTGGCCTTGAGCGTTGCATTCACGAAGGAAGAGAGCGCCGAGACTGCATCTGAAACGATATTGCCTGACCGTCCGATCTCATCAAACCCCAATTTGGTGACCGAAACAGGATTGAAGGCTCTGCAGCTTCAGCTCAGGCAGGCCCAGGAAGCGTATGAGACCGCGCAGAAGACCGAGGACGTCAATGAAAGGCGACGTCTGTCTGCCATTCCTTCGCGTGACGCCCGCTACTTCGCCGAGCGTTTGCGAACGGCCCGGGTGATTCCTGATCCGGATTCGAAAGACGTCGTGGCATTCGGCAGCACTGTCACCTTCTCGCGGGCGGACGGTCGCGTGCAGAAGTATCGCATCGTTGGAGAAGACGAAGCAGATCCAAAGGCCGGGTCTGTTTCTTTCGCATCCCCCGTTGCAAAGTCCTTGCTCGGCAGGGCCGTCGGAGATGTCGTCGGCTCCGGCACTCAACAGCTCGAGATTATCGCAATCTCGTAGTCCTGCTCGGCGAGCCGACTAACAGATTCCGGACACGGCCGTTACGCAATGCATTTGCCGCTGGCTGCGGCAGCAGGGTCCGACAATCCCCTACGGCAGCACCGACTTCGATCTGCCATTCTCGACAATTGCAGCCAGCAACGACCTCCTGTCAGCGCATGGTGAATTTGTCCTGAACGTAGCTGGACGAATGCGCGGCTGTTCGAAGCCGGCGCCTTAAAGAGGTTGCCTTATAGTCCGCCCGCAACGGGAGCTGACAATGGGCGCTGAGAACCGCGTACAAATAGATAGCTCGCATTGCCGCGCAATCTGCGAGGAGATCGGAGAGCGGCTACGCATCATGCTTGATCGCGATGCGACACCCTTGCCGGACCGCCTGCAGGTGCTGATGCTGCGGCTTGCTGCCCAGGAGCTTGCCGCTTCGCGGCAGTACACTGCGGATGGAACGGTTGAAGATATGACTGAGCCAGTCCTGGCAGCCTGATTGCGAAGCGCCAGCTGCTGCCGGCCCGAACGCTTCCTCACACGGTTCCAACGCGCTGTTTGATGCTAGCCCCGGAACGCTTGATTGAGGACACCCCTCAAGCGTGCCGAGCGCGGCGAAAGGGCCCGATCTATGCCGCGTGGCAAGAGTCTCAATGCCCGACTTCACCATGCAATTGTTTCTTCTTCCGCCCGACCGGCGTCCCGATCAGAAGGCAGGGAACGAAGGCTCCGGTCAAGACTTTAGAAGCTCAAGACCGTCGCTCTCTGGCTAACTACACGGCCCATGTGGCGGATGGCCAGGGTTTCTGACGGGCCCCTGTTCTCCAAAGCAAGCGCTCGCGCAGATAGCCAAAAAGCGGAGGTCTCCGGATCTGCTGGAAGTCGCCCTTGCAAGCGGGAGAGCTGCGGATCGTACGCGCGACTGCATTAACATAGACGCCAGCCGCAGCCGACCAATCGTTCGAAATATCGGGGACTGCGCGCGCCTCGAAAGAAGAGCCGGAACTCTTGAAAGGCGAATCGACCGGCTCTGCGAATTGGATGAACAGTACCACTCATCCCAGCCGAGCGTTGGGACAAGTGTCGCCAAAGTGTCTCGTTGGACAGAAGGCTCCGGAAGACGGACAAGCGATGCCATCGGTTGAGCGCCGTGCGTCAAAAATCTTGAACGAGTATGGTCAAGCGCAAGCCGAGTTGATCGGCAAAGCGGTCGTGCTTACCGATGGAAAGGCTGGCACGGTCGAAAACGTTTGGCTGGATGAAATTCACGGGCTTCGCATTTCCGTCAGGGGTCATGATGGAAAATGGCCGGTCTCGACCATCAAGTTTGTTGAGCCCTAAACTGGATCAGGAAGGTAACGGCTCTTGACCGCGACCGCCGGAACACTCGCTCTGGCGACCGAAATTTGCTTGGCGGAGGGACAGGAACTGGGTGCGAACTTTTCACAAGGTCCTAATACCGCGCTTCTGAACTCGCCGGTGGTCGATAACATCGAGACGGGACTTGCCCGTTGAATGTCATCAGAACAAGTGGCACTCGGTGCGTCTGTTTTCGTCACAGAACCGAAATCGGCGAGCCTGGATTATGGCCGCGCTTCCTCTAGCTCGGGGACACTTCTCGCCGGAATGGAACGGTTACGCCCCGTCCAGATTGTAGGATATGTGCCAAGGAGCGCGCTATGAGCAAGACCAAAACCCTCGAAGATCTCTTTCACGACACCCTCAAAGACATCTATTACGCAGAGAAGAAAATCCTCAGCGCTCTGCCGAAGATGGCAAAGGCGGCTCAGAGCGAGGAGCTGCGGGCTGCATTCGAGCAACATCTCGAGGAGACAGAAGGCCAGGTCGAGCGCCTCGAAGCCGTTTTCGAGGAGATAGAGGCCCGGCCACAGGGAAAGACTTGCGATGCGATCATGGGCATCATCGAGGAAGGCAAGGAGATCATGTCGGAGTATAAGGGCGCGCCGGCTCTCGATGCCGGATTGCTCGCTGCGGCGCAGGCGGTTGAACACTACGAGATTGCCCGTTACGGCACGTTGATCACCTGGGCCGACGAGTTGGGCCTTCGCAACGCGAGCAAGCTCCTCAAGCAGACATTGGCTGAGGAAAAGAAAACCGACGAAACTCTCACGAAGCTGGCGAAGGCCGTTGTAAACGCGGAAGCGGAAGCCGCTTAACGCCATTGTT
>JAEZEU010000562.1 GCA_023432885.1 Pseudomonadota bacterium
GCTTGTGCAAGAGGAGGTGCGGGCTTGATGAGCAATCGGCATTTTACCACCGACGACATCCGCCTGCGGATCGAACAACTCGGCCCTTGGTTTCACAATATGGAGCTGGGCGGCGTCAGAACCGCTCCGACCCATTTTCTCGGCGATTATCCAGCCGTAAAATGGCGCAAGTTTGCACAGGCGATCATACCCGAGATCGAAGGCCATAGCGTCCTGGATATCGGGTGCAACGCCGGCTTCTATTCGATCGAAATGAAGCGTCGCGGAGCAACGCGTGTGCTCGGCATCGATACCGATGAGGACTATTTGCGGCAGGCGCGGTTTGCGGCGGAAGTCAGCGGCCTTGACATCGAATTTCGCAACATGTCCGCATACGACGTTGGCCTTCTGACGGAGCGCTTCGACATCGTACTTTTTCTCGGGGTGCTCTATCATTTACGCCATCCCCTGCTCGCGCTCGATCTGATCCACGAGCACGCCGCAGCCAATCTGCTTGTTTTCCAGTCGATGCTGCGCGGCAGCCCCGCGGTAGAGCAGTTGCAGGAAGACTACGGATTCTGGGAAGATGAGCACTTTTACCGCGCCGGCTATCCCAAACTGCACTTCGTAGAACATCGGTATGCCGACGATCCCACCAATTGGTGGATACCCAATCACGCCTGCGTGGAAGCCATGCTGCGCAGCAGCGGATTCACAATAGAATTGCATCCCGAGGAAGAGGTTTATATCTGCCGCCGGGCGGATGTTCCTGCCGGTGCGGGCGCAGTCTATCCGGCCAGGGATCGCTCGCCATGATCGAAGCCATCATGATCTGGAACGAGCCAAACAACAAATCGCATTGGGACCCGGAGATCGATCCCGATTGGGATCTGTTTGCCCGGATGGCAATCGGTGCGGGCAAAGCGATCGAGCAGGTCAATCCGTCTCTGCCGCGCGTGCTTGGAGGGATTTCGCCGATCGATCCCGCCTTCGTCGCCAATATGATGGGAAAAGGCGTGCTCGACCACGTCGACGCGGTCGCCGTGCACGGCTTTCCACTCGACTGGAATCTCTGGCAGCTCCGTGAATGGCCGGCCAAGATCCGGGAAATCCGGACGATCACGGATCTTCCGGTCTGGGTGTCGGAGGTGGGAGTATCGAGCTTCGGCGCCGAGGAGGTGCAGGCATGGGGACTTGATCGCACTGCTCAACTCCTGATCGGGCAGTCGCCGCGGATCCACTGGTACAGCCTCTACGACCTGCCGCGGGCCTGGCCCGCCACGACCCGGCACAAGGAGGCCGAGGGATCGTCTTACTATAGGCACTTCTCCATGGGCCTGTTGCGGGAGGACGGATCGCCGAAAATGGCTGCTGAGCGATTCCCGCAGCACGCGCCGGCCCTCGGCATCTGCCAATGGTTTCACTTCGACGACCATCGTCTTCACGATGCCGTCGCATGGTTCCGGCGGCTCGGCGTCCGGTACATTCGGACGGGCCTGTCCTGGGCCGACAGCTTCCGTCCCAACGCACTTGCCTGGTTTGACCGCCAGATGGAGGCCTTGTCAGAATTCGACGTAACGCTGACCTACTGCTTTACCCCCGAACATCGCGGCATAGCACCACACCACACAAGTGCGCCTCTCGTACCGGAGGAGTTTGCGGAGTTTTGTACCGCCATGACCGAGCGCTATGCGCGTCCTGCGGTCGCGGCGACCGCGACCATGCGACCAGCCGCTGCCGAGTAGACGGAACTACGCCATGGCCATCGCGATCAGAGAGCGAGACGCGGCCAAGCCTGATACGGCGAGCGAGGTGCTCAGCCTGTTGGCTGATGCCGACCGATCTCCTATCGGCGCCGGCGACGTTGCCGTCATCGTTGCCCATCCCGATGACGAGACCGTCGGTTGCGGAGCCCAGCTCCACCGGCTCGAGCAGGTCACGGTCGTCGTCGTGACGGACGGTGCGCCGCGTACCGGAGGCGACGCCCGATCGAACCGCTATGGCAATGCGGCAGCCTACGCGGCTGCCCGGTCGCAGGAACTCGCCAGCGCATTGGCGCTTGCCAATGTGCCAAGACATAGAATCGTCGAGCTCGGCTTCGCGGACCAGAGCGCCGGGCATCAGCTCGTCGCCGTTGCGCGCAAGGTAAATTCACTCATCACCGGCAGGAATATCAAGGTCGTACTGACGCATGCATTCGAGGGCGGTCACCCCGACCACGATGCCACGGCGCTCGCCGTGCACGCCGTGGCGACTTTGAAGCGGCGGCGCGGGCAAGAGTTGGCGGTGATCGAGATGCCGTTTTACCACGCCGATCGCGAGGGTTGGGTCACTCAGCGATTTTCCCGCTATCCGGGACCTCCCGTGCTCGTCGTTCACCTCGATAGGTATGAACAAGCTCTGAAGCGCGAAATGCTGGCAGCGCATGCGACGCAACACGATACGCTGGCACCGTTCGATGCTGAATTCGAATGTTTCCGGCGCGCGCCCCGTTACGACTTCTCCTCTTTGCCGAACGGAGGCCGGCTTCTGTATGAGAGGTACGACTGGGGGATGACTCCCGAGCGTTGGCTTATGCTGGCCAGCAAGGCGTTGCGGGACCTAGGCCTGGCGAATCAACGATGGCACTGACCGTGCTCAACGTCGCATACCCTTTTGCGCCAGTGAACGCCGATTCCGTTGGCGGCGCTGAGCAGATACTCTACCTGCTTGACCAGGCGCTGGAGCGCTCAGGTCATCTCTCCATCGTGATCGCCTGCGAGGGGTCGCGCACCGCGGGCTTCCACGTCTCCGTTCCGCGCGCGTGTGGCCACCTCCATCAGGCAGAGATCGAGGCGACTCAGCAACGGCACCACGACGCCATCGGCGCTGCTCTCGCCCGCTGGCCCGTCGATATCGTTCACCTCCACGGCGTCGACTTTCATGCTTACCTGCCCCGTGACAGTTGTCCCGTTCTCGTGACGCTTCACCTTCCGGTCGATTGGTATCCTGTGGATGCCCTAGCTCCGCGACGGCCAAATGTATGGTTCAACTGCGTCTCGCGATCTCAGCAGGCGACTTCGGTTCCCAACAGCCGAATGCTGCCGCCGATCGAGAACGGCATCGTGACGGAATTTTTCGCGACAAACAGCGTGAAACGCCGTTTTGCGTTGATGCTGGCGCGAATCTGTCCCGAGAAAGGCGTCCATCTTGCAATCGAGGCAGCCAAGCGCGCAGACATACCGCTCCTCATCTGCGGCGAGGTGTTTCCCTATGCAGCACACCAGCGGTATTTCGAGACGAGCGTCAAACCAGCCCTCGACCGCCAGTGCCGGTTCATCGGTCCTGTCGGGCTCGCGCGCAAACGCCGCCTGCTCGCGATGGCCAGTTGCGTGCTCATCCCTTCGCTCGCGGCCGAGACCAGCTCGCTGGTGGCGCGCGAAGCCCTCGCATGCGGCACGCCGGTAATCGCCTTTGCCCGAGGCGCGCTTGCGGAGACCATCGAAGATGGCCGGACCGGCTTTCTGGTCAATGACGCGATCCAGATGGCACAAGCAATCACGAAAGCCTCGAAGATTAACCCGGAGCGGTGCCGCCAGTCGGCGCGACAGCGCTTCTCAAGTGCGCAGATGGTGCAGAGCTATCTATCGGTCTACGAGCTGCTCAGTCGCCGCACGAAGGCGAAAGGTGAGGCATGACGGCGCCATTCATATGCCGCACAATCACCGGCCCAGCCGAGCTTCTGGCGCTCGAACCACAATGGTGGGATCTTTGGCGCCAGTCACCGACTGCCACTCCATTTCAGTCACCGGCCTGGTTGCTGCATTGGTGGAAACATTTCGCACCCGCCGATGCCTGCGTTGTCGCCGTCGAATTCGACAAGCGGCTCGTGGGGCTCGCGCCGTTCTACGGCGAACAGGACGGGCACGGGCGATGTATTCGGCTGATGGGCTTTCCGGTGACGGACTATCAAGATTTTGTAATCGCTCCCACCCTCGAGGAACCCACATTGGCGGCGCTGCAGTCCCATCTGACAAATGCCGGCTTCTGGGACGCCCTGGAACTAGCCGAGCTGCCGCCTGACGCACATGCGTTGCGGATGATTGCGCCGGACCATAGCGAAGAGAGCAGCGCGTGGGCGAGCGCATGCCCCGTCCTGGGCCTTCCAGATGCGATAGAGGCACTGGAGCGAACATTTCCGGCGAGAAGGCGTCGTGCACTTCGCATGTCCCGCAACCGTGCAGAGCGACGCGGCCGAGTTCGCATACTTTCCAATGACCATTTCATTCTTGGCAACTTCGAGACCCTCGTTGAATTGCACGAACATCGATGGATGTCGCGCGGCGAGCCCGGCGTTCTTGCCGATCGCCGTGTGCGGCAATTTCACCGCGATGCAATACAGGCATTGATGAAAGCCGGGCTGCTGCGCTTCTATCTCCTGCAGATCGATGGCCATGCTGCCGCAGCCTATTACGGATTTTGTCACCGCAATCAGGCCTATGGCTATATTACTGGCTTCGATCCCGTCTTTGCTTTCGAGTCCCCCGGCGTCATCCTCCTCGGCCACGCCATCGCGGAGGCCACGCGCGAAGGCATGCACAGATTCCATTTCCTTCGCGGCCAGGAACCATACAAATACCAATGGGGCGCAAGGGATTGCTGGAACAAGTACCGTGTGTTTCGCCGCAACAGCAACAGCCATGAGCGCGGGTGACAGAACTGAGGATCTTGTTGCCGAACGGCTAGTTGAGCCCGCCTTCTGCTGTGCGCGCGGTCTCATGCCCGCCAATGTCGCCCTTGCCCGGATGTTCATGGTCGCCGTCCGGGCTGAGGATGCCAGGCGGACACTGGATGCAGCCATCCGCCATTTCCGCTTCGATCCCCAGGATGGCCGTGATGGCTTGATGCGCCTTGAAGCTATGCGTGAGCTCTGGGACCAGACGCCCGACGCATTCGCCAGCGTCAAGGCGGTGATGCGGACGCTCGATCGACCCGGACTCCGCGAACAACGTCCGGCGCCCGAGACTTGGGGTTCGGTTTTCGACTGCGCTATGCGTGCCTCTCCTGACGCCAGTGTGGCGCTCTATTGCCTTGGCCGGGCAGATCTGCTGCGGGCTGCAACCGACGAAATCCTGCACCGGATGCGCTTATGGAATTTGCTCTCGCCCGCAGCCCGCGTGCTCGACATCGGCTGCGGCAACGGGCGAATCATCGAAGCAGTTGCGCCTCAGGTCAAAGCTGCAATCGGAATCGATGTTTCCATGCGCATGCTTCAGGCTGCGCGCGAGCGTTGCGCCGATTTCTCCAATACTCTCTTCATTCGCACATCAGGAGACAATCTTTCGCTGCTCCCGGACGGGTCCGTCGACCTCGTATGCGCGGTCGATGTCTTTCCCTATATCGTTATGTCCGGTCTCGCGCGGCACCACGTTTCCGAAGGGGCGCGCGTGCTGCGGCGCGGCGGACATCTTTTCATATTGAACTTTGCGTACAATGACGATCCTGCCGCCAACGAGGTCGAGGTACAGACTCTCGCGCGAGCCACAGGCTTCTGCATTCGCCACAGCGGGACCCAGGACTTCTCGCTGTGGGACGCAACATCCTTCCTGCTACAGAAACTTTGAGAACAGGAACGTTCGACGTAAACAGGAGTTGGCGGGCGTTCGAGATCGGGAAACGATGATGCCTCGCGCCTTTGTCCTTGTGCTCGATTCCGTCGGCATCGGCGCGGCTCCAGACGCCGCCGCCTACGGCGATGAGGGAGCAGACACTGTCGGGCACATCGCCGAAAGCTGTGCGCGCGGCGAGGCCAATCGTGACTTCCTGCGCACGGGCGGACTTCGGCTGCCGAACTTGGTGAGACTTGGTCTAGGAGAGGCGTGCCGGCTGGCTACTGGCCGAGTGCCGCCGGGATTGCAGGCCGATGCGCATCTGGAGGGACGGTACGGATGCGCTGCGGAAATTTCGAGAGGCAAAGATACTCCGTCAGGCCATTGGGAACTGGCGGGCGTACCAGTGCTGTTCGATTGGGGCTATTTCCCTCGTCAGGTTCCCTGTTTCGCCCCGGAACTCGTCTTGGCCTTGTGCCAGCGGGCCGACATCCCCGGCATCCTCGGCAACTGTCACGCCTCAGGCACCGAAATCATTGCCGCACTGGGCAACGAACACATCGAGTCAGGCAAGCCGATTTGTTACACGTCGGCCGACAGCGTGTTTCAGATTGCCGCGCACGAAGAATTCTTCGGACTTGATCGGCTTTACGAGGTCTGTGCCGTTGCCCGAACGCTGGTCGACCCGCTTCGGATCGGACGTGTCATTGCTCGGCCCTTTGAGGGCGCGTCGGCCTCCGACTTCGTTCGCACCGGGAATCGGCGCGACTATTCCGTCCCCCCACCCCGTCGTACTGTGCTCGATTGCGCCACCGAAGCCGGTCGCGGCATCCTTACTGTTGGAAAAATCGCAGATATTTTCGCGCATTGCGGCACCGGCCAGGTGCTCAAGGCAAACGGAAATGCCGCACTGTTCGACCGGACGCTGGAGGGCATGAAATCGCTACCCGATGGCGGCCTCCTGTTTGCGAACTTCATCGATTTCGATTCAATCCACGGCCATCGCCGGGACCCAGCCGGATACGCTGCGGCGCTGGAACGGTTCGATGCGCGTATTCCTGACATCCACCACAGGATGCGCGAGGACGATCTGGTCGTTATCACCGCCGATCATGGCTGCGATCCCACGTGGCGAGGCACCGACCATACGCGCGAGCAGGTTCCGGTGTTGCTATTCGGACCTTCGATAGATTCCGGATCGATCGGCAATCGCCGCACCTTTGCCGACGTCGCCGCCGCTGTCTCGGCCCATCTGGGGCTGGAGGCCATGGCTGCAGGAACCGCGAGGGGCATGCTGCACGGCTGAACAAGCACCTCACAAAATTCTAGTTGCGCCGACATCTGTGACACCCATCAACGGAAGTGCTCTCTGGCGCTGAGTTCCCTGCGATTCTTGCGTCAATCATTTGATATGCACGCCTCACGAAAACAGGAACAAACAATTTTACCACGCGTTCGACGCGTGTGTTTTGCAAGGTCGCGCCGGCTTTGCGAATGACAAATACGTCTGCGTTGCGCGAATTCCGACGACTTCCGTTTGGTTGCGGAGGCCGAACAGGTGTTCAGGAGCGGCCATGTCGAAGCGCGTATTGATTACAGGTGGCGCAGGCTTCATCGGTTCGCATCTGACCGATATTCTACTGTCATCCGGCTACGCCGTGCGGATTCTGGATGCACTCGCCTCGCAGGTCCACGGGCAGGATGCACCCCCGGCATATCTCGACGGCGAGGCAGAGCTGGTCGTCGGCGATGTGCGAAACAAGAACGACGTCGAACAGGCTCTCGACGGCGTGGATGCCGTCATTCACCTCGCCGCCGCGGTCGGCGTCGGCCAAAGCATGTACGAGATCATCTCATATACGAGCACAAATGATCTCGGGACTGCCGTGCTGCTGGAAGCACTTGCATCTCGTCCGATCGAGAAGCTGGTTTGCGCATCCTCGATGAGTGTATACGGCGAAGGGCTTGCGAGGCGCGGCGATGGAAGCATCGTCACGCCGCAGCAGCGTTCGGTCCAGCAATTGCGCCGCGGCGTCTGGGATGTGCTCGACAGCGATGGCAGTCCACTGACAGCCCTGCCGACTCCCGAAAGCAAGCCGCCCTCGTTGAGTTCGATTTACGCGCTGGGCAAATACAGCCAGGAGCGTCAATGCCTGATCATCGGCAATGCCTATGGCATCCCCACGGTCGCGCTGCGATTCTTCAATGTCTACGGCCCGCGGCAATCGCTGTCGAACCCCTACACCGGTGTGCTGTCGATCTTCGCTTCCCGGTTGCTCAACAACCGCCCACCGCTGGTGTTCGAGGATGGCAACCAATTCCGGGACTTTGTCCATGTGGACGACGTCGCGCGCGCGTGCAAACTCGCCCTCGAGTGCCAAGATGGCGCCGACGAGGTCTACAACGTCGGCTCCGGGGAATCCCGGAGCATCAACTCCGTCGCGAACGATCTCGCTCGCGTTAGCGGTCGGCCGCATATTGCTCCGCAAGTCACCGGCAAATATCGCGCAGGCGACATACGCCATTGTTTCGCGGACATAACAAAGGCCCGCGCTCAGCTCGGCTACGCCCCGCGGATCGATTTCGAAACCGGGTTGGCCCAGCTAGCTCACTGGCTCGCCGATCAAGTAGCGACCGACTCGGTCGAGGCCGCCACGCGTGAACTGGAGAATCGGGGGCTCGTAGCATGACTGTCGCCAATCCCGCTATCAAGAGCACCTCCGAGCGCGTCTTGGTCACCGGCGGCTGCGGGTTTCTCGGATGCAATATTGCAGCCGGCCTTGCCGCGCGGAGGCGCAGCGTCCTGGCAATGGACAACCTGTCGCGGCCGGGTTCGGAGGAAAATGCCGATTGGTTGAGGCAGCGATACGGCAATCAGGTTGCGATCGAGGTCGCCGATACCCGCGACACCGAGGCTGTCGACGCGCTGGTTTCGGCCAGCACTGCCGTCATGCACCTCGCTGCCCAAGTCGCCGTCACCACCAGTCTCGACGATCCGATCTCTGATTTCGAGATCAACGGCCGCGGGACGCTCAACGTCCTGGAAGCAATACGTCGTTACAATCCGCATGCCCCGATGGTCTTTGCATCAACCAACAAGGTCTACGGCAAGCTGCTCGAGGATTCCAGGGTGCATCGGGTGGATGGCCGCTACGTTCCCGACGAGCCGCGATTCGAACATGGCGTGGGGGAAGACACGCCCCTCGACCTTTATAGCCCCTACGGATGCTCGAAGGGCGCGGCGGATCAATACGTGCGGGACTATGCACGCGTGTTCGAATTGCGCTCGGTTGTGCTGCGGATGAGCTGCATCTACGGCCCGCGGCAGTTCGGCAATGAAGACCAGGGGTGGATCGCACATTTTCTGCTGCAGGCGATTCGACATCGACCGATCACGATATATGGCGATGGTCACCAAGTGCGGGACGCGCTGTTTGTCGATGATGCCGTGAATGCCTGGATCG
>JAEZEU010000563.1 GCA_023432885.1 Pseudomonadota bacterium
GCATCAAGAATGGCGTGCGCAAGATCAACATCGACACCGATAACCGCATGGCGATGACCGGCCAGATCCGCAAGGTGCTGAAGGACAATCCGGAGGAGTTCGATCCGCGCAAGTACCTTAAGCCCGCGATGGAGGCGATGACCAGGCTGTGCAAGCAGCGCCTCCAGGAGTTCAATACCGCAGGGCAAGCCAGCAAGATCAAGAAGGTGCTGACCCCCGCGGAGATGGCCAAGCGCTACGCCAAGGGCGAGCTCGACCCGCGGACAGCCTGACGGTTCCCTCCTCTGCCCGCTCTTTGCGCCCTCGAGCGAGCGAAGCTTGCTCTTGGCAGGTCGGGTAAGGCGCGGTCTGCACGAGAACGGTAACAGTACGAATCTCGGTGATTCCCCTCACCCGCGCCGGAGGCTGTCGTCGGGCCTCCCCGCGAGCGGGACGAGGTGGCGTGGGGATCTCGCCCGTTCATGTTCTCAGCAATCCTCCCCTGCCCCCATCCTGCGACGAACGTAAATCTCCCTATTTGCCCGAGAACGGTCTATTTTCCGCGCTCAAAGCACTTTCCGTCCGGGAGAATTGTCCAATGAACCTCACTGATCTCAACAAAGTCGCCCAAGCCATGGTCACGCCGGGCAAGGGCATTCTGGCTGCCGACGAATCCTCCGGCACCATCAAGAAGCGCTTCGACGCCATCAAGGTCGAATCCACCGAGGAGAACCGCCGCGATTACCGCGAGATGCTGTTCCGCTCGACGGAAGCGATGAGCAAGTACATCTCGGGCGTCATCCTCTACGACGAGACCATCTGGCAGAACGCCAAGGACGGCACCCCCCTGATCAAGCTGATCGAGCAGGCGGGCAGCATCCCCGGCATCAAGGTCGATGAGGGGACGCAAGCCTTGCCGCAGTGTCCGGGCGAGTTGGTGACCGTGGGCCTCGACAAGCTCGCCGAGCGCCTGAAGAAATATTATGAGCGCGGCGCTCGCTTTGCGAAATGGCGCGCGGTGATCGATATCGGCAGCGGCATTCCCAGCATGACGGCGATCAGCGTCAATGCGCATGCGCTCGCCCGCTACGCTGCGCTGTGCCAGGCGGCGCAGATCGTGCCGATCGTCGAGCCGGAAGTGCTGATGGACGGCGATCACGACATCGACCGCTGCTACGAGGTGACGCAGCGTGTGCTCAACAAGACTTTCCAGGAGCTGCGCGTGCAGCGCGTGGAACTGGAAGGCATGGTGCTCAAGCCGAACATGGCCATATCGGGCAAGAAGTGCCCGAAGCAGGCTTCCGTGGCCGAAGTCGCGGAGAAGACGGTGCGGATGCTGAAGGCATGCGTGCCCGCGGCCGTGCCCGGTATCGCGTTCCTGTCCGGCGGGCAGAGCGATGAGGAAGCAACCGCCCATCTCGACGCCATGAACAAGATCGGCAACCTGCCGTGGAAGCTGACCTTCTCCTATGGCCGCGCGCTGCAGGCAGCGCCGCAGAAGGCATGGTCGGGCAAGTCCGAAAATGTCGCGGCCGGCCAGCGCGCGTTCGCGCACCGGGCCCATATGAATGGACTGGCCAGCAAGGGCGCCTGGGAGTCCGGTCTGGAAAAGAAGGCGGCTTGAGCTTGGCCGCCAAACCGCCTCCGCCGCATCCGGCGCCGCGCCTTTACCTTGCGACGCCGGAAGTGGACGATCCGTCCCGGATCGTCAGTGCCCTGCCGGATTTGCTCGCGGCAGCCGATGTCGCTGCGGTCCTGGTGCGGTTGAAGCAGACCGATCAGCGAACCATGATTTCGCGGATCAAGCAGCTTGCGCCGGCAATCCAGAATGCCGGCGCGGCGCTCCTGGTCGACGGCCATGTGGAGCTGGTGGCGCGCGCCGGCGCGGATGGCGCTCATCTCACGGGCATTACGACGCTCGAGGATGCGCTGCCCTCGCTGAAGCCGGACCGCATCGCCGGCGTCGGCGGGCTTGTGACGCGGCACGATTCGATGGCCGCGGGCGAACTCGGGGCAGATTACGTGCTGTTCGGCGAGCCCGATGCAAAGGGCGAGCGGCCCTCGATGGAAGCCATCGCCGAGCGCCTGCAATGGTGGGACGAGCTGTTCGAGCCGCCCTGCGTCGGCTTTGCAGCTTCGCTTCAAGAGGCTGCCGAATTCGCGGCAGCGGGTGCCGATTTCGTGCTGGTCGGTGATTTCGTCTGGACCGATCCGCGCGGGGCCAACGCTGCACTGATCGATGCCGAGAAGGCTATGCGGCAGGCGCATCAGCAAGCTCAGGGAAAAGTCAGCGCCGGATGAGGATGCTGCGGTCCATAACAGTGATTGCGGCGAGCCTGATGCTCTCGCAAGCCTTGTACGCGCAGGCGCAGAGCACGCCCCCCGCGGGCGACGGCAAGGCTGCGCCGAAGAAGGAAGCGCCGAAAGAGAAGAAGGCGCCGGCCGCGGCAAAGAAGGCTCCCGCGACGGCGAAGCCTGCGGTGATGCCTGCGCCGACCGCCACGCAGGCGCCTGCCGCGCCGGAGGACCCCGGTGTCGATCTCGTCTACGGCGCCTATCAGCGCGGCATGTACAAGACCGCTTTCGATCTTGCGATGAGCCGCGTGCAGCAACATGGCGATCCCAAGGCGATGACCATGCTGGGGGAGCTCTACGCCAACGCCATGGGCGTCAAGCGCGATTACGCCGCGGCAGCCGAGTGGTACAAGAAGGCTGCCGATGCCGGCGACCGCGAGGCGATGTTTGCACTCGCCATGATGCGGCTTTCGGGTCGCGGCGGCGCCACTAACCGCGAGGAGGCGGTGAGGCTGCTTGCCTCCTCCGCAAAGCTCGGCAATCCCAAGGCGGCCTATAATCTGGCGCTGCTGTATCTCGACGGCCAGACCCTGCCGCAGGATCTCCGGCGCTCCGCCGAGCTGCTGCGCATCGCGGCCGATGCCGGCAGTCCCGAGGCGCAATACGCGCTCGCGACCTTCTACAAGGAAGGCACCGGCGTCGAGAAGGATATGGAGAAGGCGGTGCGCCTGCTTCAGGCCGCCTCGGTCGCCGGCAATGTCGATGCCGAAGTCGAATATGCCATCGCGATGTTCAACGGCTCGGGCACCCCGAAGAACCAGCCTGCCGCGGTGGCGCTGTTGCGCAAGGCCGCCAGGCAGAACAGCCCGATCGCGCAAAACCGCCTGGCGCGCGTGCTGGCGTTCGGAACAGGCGTGCAGCAGGACAAGGTCGAGGCGCTGAAATGGCACTGGATTGCGAAAAGCGCCGGCAAAGGAGACCCCGAGCTCGACGAGTACCTGGCCGATCTTCCTGCCGCCGACCGCGCCAAGGCCGAGGAAGCCAGCCGCAAATGGCTCGGCAACAAATGATCCGCCTTGACGGGGAGAGCCCGGCAGGGCACCCAAGGCCGCGAAAATCGCTTCCCGTTTCCTCTTCAGCCGCGTGATCGCATGCTCTATTCCGCTGTCATCAACGTCATGGTCAAGGCCGCGCGCCGCGCGGGCCGCAGCCTGAAACGCGACCTCGGCGAAATCGAGCATCTGCAGGTGTCGCTGAAGGGCCCGGCCAATTTCGTCTCGCTCGCCGACAAGCGCGCCGAAGAGATGATCTACACCGATCTTGCCAAGGCGCGGCCCGGCTACGGCTTCCTCGGGGAGGAAGGCGGCACGCGCGAGGGCAGCGACAAGAGCCACACATGGATCGTCGATCCGCTCGACGGGACCACCAATTTCCTGCACGGCATTCCGCAATTCGCGATCTCGATCGGACTTGCGCGCGAAGGCACAATCATCGCCGGCGTGATCTACAACCCCGCCAATGACGAGCTCTATATCGCCGAGCGCGGCAAGGGCGCGTTCCTCAATGACCAGCGGCTGCGCGTGGCGGGACGGCGCAAGCTGGAGGAATGTGTGATCGCCTGCGGCATGCCGCATATCGGCCGCGGAGATCATGCCCAGGCGCTGCGGGAAATAGGCGCGCTGCAAAACAAGGTCGCCGGCTTCCGCCGCTTCGGCGCCGCCTCGCTCGATATGGCCTTCGTCGCCGCCGGCCGCCTCGACGGCTATTGGGAGCGTAACTTGAGCCCCTGGGATATCGCGGCCGGCCAGATCATGGTGCGCGAAGCCGGCGGCATCTTCAGCGGCATCGAGGGCCACGACAACGCGCTGACCACGGGCCATGTCGTCTGCGGCAACGAATTCGTGCACGGCGAGCTGGTGAAGATATTGAAGCCGCTGTGAGCCGCGATGCGCCCCGCCCGATCGTCCTGTCCCCGCCAGGCACGACCGAAAAAGCGTTGCAGATATAAAGAGCGGCGGCGCCTCCTGCCGGTAAGCACATTGTCCTGGGCAGAGTGAGCGCTACTCCGCGGGCTCGGCGGCGCCATGCACGGCTGCGGCCTTCTGCACCTTCTCCCGATCCCCGCCCAGCACGCGCTGCACGCTGACGAAGAACACCGGCACCATCAAGAGCGCGAGGATGACGACGGCGATCATGCCGCCCATCACGCTGCTGCCGAGCGCCTGCTGGCTGGCACCGCCGGCGCCCTGGGCGATCACCATCGGCAGCACGCCGCAGACGAAGGCAAGGCCCGTCATCAGGATCGGGCGGAAACGCAGCGAGCACGCCTCGATAGTCGCCTCGACCAGCGGCTTGCCTTGAGCGCGCAGGTCTTTCGCGAACTCGATGATCAGGATGGCGTCCTTTGCTGCAAGGCCGATGATGGTGATCAGCCCGACCGTGAAATAGACGTCGTTGGGCAGCCCACGCATGGTGGCGGCCGCCACCGCGCCGGCAATGCCTA
This sequence comes from Pseudomonadota bacterium, assembly GCA_023432885.1. Lineage (GTDB taxonomy): Bacteria > Pseudomonadota > Alphaproteobacteria > Rhizobiales > Xanthobacteraceae > Bradyrhizobium. Next base: position 4,778 of record JAEZEU010000563.1, read on the forward strand.
GCGGTACGGTCAGCAGGACCGCGATCGGAATCGTCCAGCTTTCATAAAGCGCCGCGAGCAGCAGGAACACCACTAGCACCGACAGGCCAAGCAGGAACGGCGCCTGCGAGCCGGAAAGCTTTTCCTGCAGCGACTGCCCGGTCCATTCGTAGCCGAAGCCGCGCGGCAGGCGGTTTGCGAGCCGCTCCATTTCGGCGATCGCGTTGCCCGAGGTGTAGCCCGGCCTCGCTTCCCCGGTGATGCGCACGGCGGGATAATAGTTGAAGCCGGTGATCTGCGATGGGCCCTTTGACCATTCGATGGAGGCAAAGGCCGAGAACGGCACGAGTTGGCCGCGGTCGTTCTTGACGTTGTAGTTCAAGAGATCCTCGGCCTTCATGCGGCCGAAGGCGTCGGCCTGCACGATCACGCGCTGCATGCGGCCACGATTCGGGAAGTCGTTGATGTAGTTCGAGCCGAGATTGGTCGAGATCGTCTTGTTGATGTCCTCGAACGTGATACCGAAGGCGCCGGCCTTCTCGCGGTCGATCATCAAATTGACCTGCGGCGCCGGGGGCAGGCCCTCGATATAGACCTTCTGCAGGATCGGGCTCGCGTTGGCCTGTGCCACCAGCTGGTCAGCCGCGGCGGTCAGCGCGGCAAAACCCTTCTGGCCGCGGTCCTGCAGCCGGAAGGAGAAGCCGGAGGAGTTGCCGAGGTTGTCGACCGGCGGCGGCTCCAGAGCCGTGACCCTGGCGTCGCGAACATTGGCGAGGTTCCTGTTGATGTCGCTGACAATGTTGGCCGCCGAATCCTTCTTCGAACGCTCCGACCAGTCCTTCAGAGAGATAAAGGCCTGCGCGGTGTTGATGCCCTGCCCCAGGAAGCTGAAGCCGGTGAGGAACGTGACGTTCTCGATGCCGGAACGCTCCAGAAGATATTTTTCCACCTTCTCGATCGCCGCCTCGGTACGGGCGTAGGAGGACTCCGGCGGGGTCTGCACGTCAGTGGTGATAAAACCCTGGTCGTCGACCGGCAGGAAGCCGCCCGGCAGGCGCACGAAAGCCCAGGAGAGGCCGATCAGCAGCGCCGCATAGATCAGCATCAACCGCCCGGTGCGCTTGAGCGAACCTTGCACGGTGCGGGAATAATGGTGGCGGCTGGAATCCAGCATTCGGTTGAACCAGCCGAACACGCCCTTCTTCGCATGTCCGTGGCCGGCTTCGACGGGCTTGAGCAGCGTCGCGCAGAGCGCGGGCGTCAGCGACAGCGCGAGCAATGCCGAGAAGGAGATCGCCGCCACCATAGTGACGGAGAACTGACGGTAGATGATGCCGACTGATCCCGGGAAGAACGCCATCGGCAGGAACACGGCAACCAGCACGAGCGTGATGCCGACGATGGCGCCAGTGATCTGCGACATCGCCTTGCGCGTCGCCTCCTTCGGCGGCAGGCCTTCCTCCGCCATGATGCGCTCGACGTTCTCCACCACGACGATGGCGTCGTCGACCAAAATGCCGACCGCCAGCACCATGCCGAACATCGTCAGCATGTTGATGGAGTAACCCATTAGCATCAGCACGGCGCACGCCCCGAGCAGCGCCACCGGCACCACGATGGTCGGGATCATGGTGTATCGGATGTTCTGCAGGAACAGGAACATCACGACGAACACCAGCACGACCGCCTCGACGAGGGTCATCAGCACCTTGTTGATCGAGGCCTTCACAACGGGCGTGATGTTGTAGGGAATGTCGTAGGCGATGTTTGCGGGAAAGAACTTTGACAGTTCCTTCATCTTCTCTTCGATCGCGCTGGCGGTTGCCAGCGCATTGCCGGTCGGTGACAGCAGCACGGAAAGGCCGGCCGTCGGCTTGCCGTCGAGGCGGGTCTGGAACTGGTAGGAGAGGCCGCCGATCTCGATGCGCGCAACGTCGCGCAACCGCACCGTCGAGCCGTCGGCATTGGCGCGCAGGATGATGGCGCCGAACTCGTCCGGCGAGGAGAGTTGACCCTTGACCAGCACCTGTGCCGAAATCCGGGTGTCGGGCGTGCTCGGCTCGGCGCCGATACTGCCGGAGGCGACCTGCGCGTTCTGGGCGGCGATCGCCTTGTTGACGTCATCCGCCGTCAGCCCATAGCCGACGAGCTTTTCCGGATCGAGCCAGATCCGAAGCGAGCGCTCGGTGGAATAGAGGGTGGCGCGGCCGACGCCGGGAATGCGGCGGATTTCTCCGAGGATGTTGCGGATCATGAAGTCGCCGAGGCCGACTTCATCGAGGCTGCCGTCGGTCGAGCGCAGCGTGATGATCTGCAGCACGGCGCTGGAGGCTTCCTCGACCAGGATGCCCTGCTGGATCACCGCGCGGGGCAATCGCGCCTCGACGCGCTTGAGGCGGTTCTGCACCTCGACCGAAGCGGCACTCGTTTCCGTTCCCGGAACGAAGTTGGCAATGATCTCCACCTGGCCGAGCGAGTCGCTGGTCGATTCGAAATTGAGGATGCCGTCGGCGCCGTTAAGCTCCTCCTCGATCAGCCGCGTCACGCTGTTGTAGAGGCCTTCCGGTGAGGCGCCGGGATAGCTGGTCGAGATCGAGATCGAGGGCGGTGCGATGATCGGATATTGCGCGACCGCCAGCAGCGGAATCGATATCGCGCCGATCAGGCAGATGAAAAGCGCGACGACCCAGGCGAAGACCGGCCTGTCGATGAAGAAGCTAGGCATCGGTGATCACCGGTGCGTTTGCTGTTTCAGATCCGCAGAAGCGTGTGCCTCGACCCAGGCCTGCGTCCGGACCTTGTCGCCCGGGGTGAATTTCTGGAAACCTTCGACCACGACTTTGTCGCCGGATTTCAGGCCGTCGGTGATGAACCACAAGCCGTCCTGCTGCGATCCGATTTTCACCGGCTGGATGGCGACGCGACCGTCTTCCTTGACCACGAACACCTCGCTGCCGCCGCCGCTGTTACGCTGGATCGCCTGCTCCGGCACCGCCATCGCGTCTGAATCGATGCCCTGTTCGATCTGCACGCGCACATACATGCCGGGCAGCAATTCGCGCTTGGGATTGGGGAACTCGCCGCGCAGCGTCACCTGCCCGGTCTGGGCGTCGACCTTGGCTTCGGAGAACAGGAGCTTGCCGGCCAGCGGGTAGAGTTCGCCATCGTCGAACTCCAGATGAACCTTCAGCGCATCGGGCGCGATCCGGTCGAGCTCGCCCGAGTCGATAGCGCGGCGCAGCTGGTGCATCTCGCTGACCGACTGGGTGAAGTCGGCGTAGATCGGATCGAGTTGCTGGATCGTCGCAAGGCTCGTCGAGTCGTTTTGCACGACCAGCGCGCCCTCACTGACATAGGCTGCGCCGACGATGCCGTCGATCGGCGCACGGATGATGGAATAATCGAGATTGAGGCGTGCGCGCGCCACGTCGGCCTTGCGTGCGGCGACGTCCGCTTCCGCCTGGCGCAACGCTGCGATCGCTTCTTCGTTCTTGGCTGCCGGCGCGGCCTTCTCCCTGAACAAGGTGCCGATGCGGGTGGCATGCGAGCTGGCCTGATCGAGCACCGCCTCGGCGCGCGCAAGCGCCGCTTCGGTCGATTGCACTTCGACCTCAAACGGACGCGGATCGATTCGATAGAGCGGATCGCCCGCCTTGACCTCGCTGCCTTGGTGGAACAGGCGCTCGACAATGATGCCGGAAACACGCGGACGGACTTCGGCAACCCGCGTCGGCGCGATGCGGCCAGGTAGTTCGCGCACCTGCGCGCGCGGACGGGCCTGCACGACAACAACGCTGACATCTACTTCGGGAGCTGCAGTAGCGGCCGTCGCCGTCGGTTCCTTGCATCCGGCGAGCATCGGCGCGAGCACAGCAAGCATGAATGCAATGCAAGCCGATCGCGTGCGGAAGCCGGACATGAAACCAGTCGCCCTTTCGAGTTCAGAATTGAATGCGCACAAGAGCGCGTCGGCGCGAAGCAGCCGCGCGTTGATGCTCCGAAAAATAGGCCGCCTCTACTGCGGCGCAACATTTATCGTGGCGGCTCAATGTCACACGACGCTAGGATGCTGAATAAGCACGCGTTTTTTGGATTCACCTGATTGTGAATCGGCGCGGTCGACGTTTCTTTCCTAACGAAAGCTTAACTTACCGCGATTTAATCGCCCAGCGACGCAGCAAGGGGCGAATGTCGGGCCGACGAATCGACCTGGCCGGGCCGCCTTCAGCCGAGCGCGGCGCGCACGCTGATCATCAACTCGCGTCCGTTCATCATGTGCCCTGACATCTCAACCGACACGATGCGCTCGAAGCGCGGATTGTTCAGGCCGCCCTTTGCGGCTGCGCCTCGATATGTTCGCGCTGCGGGTCGAATTCGACACTATCGCTCGGTGCCGATGAGGCTCGAGACAAAGCTCATGGTGCTTCCCCTCGCAGGCAATGGTTGAATCGACTCCGGAGCGACCGAACTTCGCGTTGATGCTGGCCGCGAGGCCGCACCCATTCGTCGGCCATGAGTATCGAGAGCGAGGCAGCAATCAGTACCTGGCTGCAAGGGACGTGAGCGCCATAGAAAAACTCGATCTATCCCAGCCAGACATCGAGATTGCCCTGATATCCGGACAGATAACGCCCTCATGTCAACTTCCGGTTCCCCTTTGGTTTGATGGGATATCGGGATTCCGGCCTTTTTTCCCTCGGTTTCCGTGCCATATTGGCGGCCGACCGCGCTTTCGCCATGGATGACGTCAGGCAATGCCCCAAAATGCTTCCCCCCGCGCTGCGATGGAAATCGAGCTGACCAAACTTTCGTCGCCCCGGATTTTCCTGGTGCGGATGCTGGTCTTCCTGGTGCTCTGCGCGCTGGTGACGGTCGTGCTCTATAAGCAGATCATCGTCGCCTTCTTCGCCAATCCCGGGCTCAACGCCCTTATCGGCGCAGTGCTCCTGATCGGCATCATCCTCTCGTTCCGGCAGGTGATCCGTCTCTATCCGGAAGTGGCCTGGGTCAATAATTTCCGCGTTGCTGATCCCGGCCTCGCGCTGGACCGGCATCCGACCCTCCTGGCCCCCATGGCCGCGATCCTGGGTGGCGAACGCACCGGGCGGATGACCATCACGCAGCAGACCATGCGACATCTGCTCGATTCCATCGCCACGCGCCTCGACGAAGCCCGCGACATCTCGCGCTATATGACCGGCCTCCTCGTCTTCCTCGGCCTGCTCGGCACCTTCTGGGGCCTGATCGAGACCGTCGGCTCCGTCGGCAAGGTGATCGAGGGGCTGAAGGTCGGCGGCGACGCCGGATCGCTGTTCGATACGCTGAAGGAAGGCCTTGCCGCTCCACTCGGCGGCATGGGCATTTCGTTCTCGTCCTCGCTGTTTGGCCTTGCAGGCTCGCTGATCCTGGGCTTTCTAGATCTGCAATCGAGCCAGGCGCAAAATCGCTTCTATACCGACCTCGAGGACTGGCTTGCCACGACCGTGCGTGAATATGCCCGCGACGACGCAGGCGGAGCCGGACCCGGCCTCGGTATGCAGCAGGCGCTCGACCGCCTGCGGCATGCGGTGGAGGAAGGCGGCGCCAGCCGCAACGCTACCGCCGCGATGGCCAATCTTGCCGAAGCGATTCAGGGCCTGGTTGCGCATATGCGTACCGAGCAACAGATGATCCGCGAATGGGCCGACGGCCAGGGCGAGCAGAACAAGGAGATCAAGCGTCTGCTCGAGCGCCTCGCGCGCCAGCCCGAGAAGAGCTGATACTCTCGCGCCCGGAAGCTGTGCAGCGCTTCACGGTGCGCTGAGTCCGGGGCACGACAAAATAACGGAGATCGTCCGAATGGCCCTCGCCCGCGCCCGCCGAAGTGAATCCGGTCTCAACTACTGGCCGGGATTCGTCGATGCGCTATCGACCCTGGTGCTGTCGATCGTGTTCCTGCTCAGCGTCTTCCTGGTGGTGCAATTCTTCCTGTCTCAGGAGGTCACCGGTAAGGACAAGGCGCTGGAGCAGCTCAACGCCAAGATCGCGCAGCTCAATGATATGCTGTCGCTTGAGAAGCTGGCCAAGCTAGGCGTCGACGACCAGGTCGCGCAGCTGCGCGCCGGGCTCGCCTTGGCCGAGAGTGAGCGCGACCGCATCAAGGGCCTCTATGAAGGGCTCGCCGGCGCCGGCAGCGATGCCCAGGGACGGGCCAACGAGTTGAACAAGGCGCTGGATTCCGAGAAGCAGGTCAGCGCACGGGCGTTGGCGCAGATCGAAGTGTTGAACCAGCAGATCAGCGCGCTGCGCCGCCAGCTTGCCGCGCTCGAGGAGGCGCTGGAAGCCTCCGAGAAACGCGACAAGGAATCGCAAAGCCGCATCGCTGATCTCGGCCAGCGGCTCAACGTTGCGCTGGCCCAGCGGGTGCAGGAATTGTCGCGATACCGCTCCGAATTCTTCGGCCGTCTGCGCGCCATTCTCGGCAATCGCCCCGATGTCCGTATCGTGGGCGACCGCTTCGTGTTCCAGTCCGAAGTGTTCTTCGATACCGGACAGGCGGCGCTGCTGCCGGAAGGCCGTGCCGAGCTCGACAAGCTAGCCGCCGCCCTGATCGAACTGGACAAGCAGATTCCGTCCGAAATCGCCTGGGTGCTGCGGGTGGACGGCCACACCGACGTCAGGCCGATCAACAGCCCCTTGTTCAAGTCGAACTGGGAACTGTCCTCGGCGCGTGCGATCTCCGTGGTGCAGTACCTTGTCTCGCTCGGCGTGCCCGCCCAGCGCCTGGTCGCCGCCGGGTTCGCCGAGTTCCAGCCGCTCGACCCTGCGCCGACTGAAGAGGCCTACAAGCGCAACCGCCGCATCGAGCTGAAGCTGACGGAGCGCTAGACGCCCTCGAATTGCAGCCGCGCCAGCCGGGCATAGAGCCCGTTGGCCGCGACCAGCGAGGCATGGGTGCCCTCTTCGACGATGCGCCCATGCTCCATCACGAGAATGCGATCGCAGGACAGCACCGTGGCGAGCCGATGCGCGATGACCAGCGTGGTGCGGTGGCGCATCAATTCCTCCAGCGCGGTCTGCACCAGGATCTCGCTTTCGGCGTCGAGCGCAGAGGTCGCTTCGTCGAGCAGCAGCAGCGGCGCGTCGCGCAGGATCGCACGCGCGATCGCGATGCGCTGGCGCTGACCGCCCGACAGCGTCACGCCGCGTTCGCCGAGCTTTGCCTCGAAGCCGCCGGGAAGACGGCGGATGAACTCGCTGGCATGCGCCAACTCTGCCGCGCGCTCGACTTCGGCGTCGCTGGCATCGGGCCGGCCGAAGCGGATATTTTCGCGCGCGCTTGAGGCAAACACGACCGAATCCTGGGGCACCAGCGCGATCCGCGAGCGCAGCGCCTGCGGATCGGCGGTTCCGATCTCCACGCCGTCGAATGTGATCGTGCCGTCCTTCGGATCGTAGAAGCGCAGCAGCAGATGAAACAGCGTGCTCTTGCCGGCGCCGGAGGGACCGACAATCGCGACCTTCTCGCCGGCCCTGACCGACAACGACACGCCGTCGACCACCGGCACGGTCGGCCGCGCCGGATAGGCGAAACTCACATTGCTGAACGCGACATCGCCGCGTGCCGGCGATGGCAAGGCGCAAGCCGCCGCCGGCGCGGCGATCTCGGGCTTGACCCGCAGTATCTCGAACAGCCGCTCCGCCGCGCCGGACGCTGAGGAGACTTCGCCCCAGACCTCGCTGAGCTGGCCGAGCGCTGCAGCGGCGAACGCTGCATAGAGCACGAACTGGCCGAGCCGGCCCGGCGTGATCTGGCCGGTCAAAACATCATGCGAGCCGACCCAGAGGATCGCGACCACGCTGGTGAAGACGATGAAGATGATGATGGCGGTGAGAACGGCCCGCGCGCGGGTCGAGCTGACTGCCGCCCCATAGGCCTGCTCGACCTCGGCGCCGAAGCGCGTCCTGGCAAGCCGCTCGCCGGTATAGGCCTGCACGACCCGGATTGCACCGATGAGTTCGGACGCATAGGCGCTGGCGTCGGCGAGCGTGTCCTGCGCATGGCGCGACAGCCGTCGCACCCAGCGGCCGAAGGCGACCAGCGGAATGACGATCACCGGAATCGCCAGCAGCACGAAGCCGGAAAGTTTCGGGCTGGTGATCACCATCATGGTTGCCGCGCCCAGGAACAGCATGAGGTTGCGCAGCGCGATCGAGATCGAGGCGCCGGCCGCCGACTTGATCTGGGTGGTATCCGCCGTCAGGCGCGACACCAGTTCGCCGCTGCGCGCCGAGTCGAAGAAGGATGGCGACAACGAGATCAGGTGCCCGAAGACGTCGCGCCTGATGTCGGCGACGATGCGCTCGCCGATGGTCATCACCAAGTAGAACCGCGCCGCGCTGGCGCCGGCCAGCACGGCCACCACCGCAATCATCACGCTGAAATAGCTGTTGATCATCGCGATGCCTTCGGGGGTGAAGCCGAAGTCGATCATGCGCCGCACCGCGATCGGCACGACCAGCGTCGTGATCGCCGCAATTGTCAGCGCGATGAAGGCAAGGATTGCCCGGCCGCGATAGCGCGCCACATAGGGCGCGAGCTCGAGCAGCGGGCGCAGCCTCGCGCGGCGCGCCGGCGCTTCCGCGAGCGGCGCCTCGATGACGGCTTCCGCCTCCATCAGCGCATCTCGCGGCTCAGGCGCTCTACCGCTCTGCTCGTCAAGTTGTTCTGCTGCGCTCATCCAATTCCTAACCGTTCATAAGCCTCCAATAGGCCTTCCCCGGGGACGCTGGCAAATCCGTGACTGCCCTTATCCGGCCCTGCACGGAGCTGTTCCACGGCTTGTTTTGCGGTGAGGCTTGCGTTATAGAGCCGCCCAAATCCGCCATTTCCCGAGATTTTGAGACCGGCGCCGGCGCGCCAGAGGACAAGCCATGAAAGCCGAAATTCATCCGGATTATCATATGATTACGGTCGTCATGACCGACGGAACCGAGTACCAGACCCGTTCCACCTGGGGTAAGGCCGGCGACAAGCTGAACCTCGACATCGATCCCAGATCGCACCCGGCCTGGACCGGCGGCGCCCAGCAGATCATGGATCGCGGCGGCCGCGTCTCCCGCTTCCAGAAGAAGTTCGAGGGCATCGGCATCCTCAAGAAGTAATAACTTCCGCCGCCGGCGGAGGTTCGAGACGAAAAATGCCCCTGCTTTGCGGGGGCGTTTTGCTTTTTAGGGGCTGCCGTCATTCCGTGGCGATGCGCAGCAGCGAAGCATGGGGCGCAGTTGGGCCCCATCCCGAGATTCCCCGATGCGCAATAGGGCATCTGAGCCCTGGTCCTTCCCCCTTCGCGCACACGCGCTTCGGCGGACTCCAGGCCCGGCGAAACTCGCGCGCGAGCGCAGACGCGGTCGGACCATCCCGGAATGACGCGTGTAAGCTCGGCGGAGCTTACTGTTCGAACGCGGCCTTGAGCTGGTTGAGCTGCGGCACCAAGGGATTGCCAATCGGCCGCTCGGCCGGCGGCGCGTGAATGGTGCTGTCGAGACGGCGTACCCGCGACTGCAGGTCCATCGAGCGGGCAATCAGATCCTGCAGCTGCGGCGGCAGCTTTTCGATCATGTCGGCCGGGCCGGGGTCGGCGGCGGTCAGCTTCACCTTGGTCTTTTCGCGATTGGCCTGGGTCAGCGTCATCTCGCCTTCCTTGACCGCGCGGTGGAGCAGCAGCCAGGAGGCGAGCTGCATCAGGCGGGTAGTGAGGCGCATGCTCTCGGTTGCGTAAGTCAGGCTGACCGAACGCTCCAGCGCCTTTGCTTCGCTGCGGCCATCGCCATCGAGATAGGCGGCGGTCTCCTCGACCAGATCCATGCCCTCGCGGAACAGGTTGCTGAATGCTGCCGAATTTGTCAGCCGTTCGCTCAATTGGACCAACGCGCCGTCGCGCTGCGAACGCTCCGCCATGGTTAACGCCCTCACACCACCGATTTACGCCCGATACCGGGCTCTTGAGGCGCCGGCTTATGATGAACAAATCATTGCTCGCCTTGGAGGACGGAGTCCAGACGCAACGCGATTTATGGTTTCCGGCGCGGTGAGGAAGGCGGCTAAATGCGGTGCGCAATGCGGCCAAAAAAAGAGCCGCCGAAGGATCGGCGGCTTTTGAAGTTGATAACAGGGAGGCGTCAAACAGAGTGGACAGGAGCCACTCGGTGTCCAAACGAGGACGCTGACAGTCATATTCGAGAAAGCTTAATCGATCGTAAACGAATCGATTTATTGAGACTTTGTTTGCCATGTCGGCCATTGGCCTATGTCGCCCCGGCGAAGGCCCGGGCTCGTAAGCGCCGCTGTTTGCCGTGACGGACCGTTTCCCCCACGTGCCCCTTTGCGCTGGCCGCAGCGTATCGGCCCCGGCCTTCGCCGGGGCGATCTGCAGTTTCTCCTACGACTTGAAGAAACTGTTCGCCGCGTCCTTCGAGGCGCGCTTTTTGGCGGAAGCTGCTTCGAGCCGCTCGATCTCGCTCCTGAGCAGCGCAATGCGCTCGGCCAGTTCTTCGACCGATAGCAGCGACATATCCTGGCCGATCTCGTGGCTGACCTTCTTCCGCGGGCGATCGTCGTCTTCGCTTGCCATCACGCCTCTCCGTCATGTGTGCTCCAGAGCGGTTGCCAGCCGCCCCGCGGCTGGCTAAGCAGACGTCCGGATTTTCCCTATTTCGCAAGGACAAATCATGGAAAAGGTCCCCGCGCAAATGACCGTTGTCGCCATCAGCAAGCCCGGCGGTCCGGACGTGCTGATCCCCGAGCAACGCGCGGTGCCCCAGCCCGGTCCCGGCGAGTTGCTGGTCAAGGTGATGGCCGCCGGGGTCAACCGTCCCGATGTCGCGCAGCGCTCCGGTGCCTATCCGCCGCCGCCCGGCGCCAGTGATCTGCCGGGACTCGAGATCGCAGGCGAAGTGGTAGCCGTCGGCAGCGGCGTGGTCAGGCACAAGGTCGGCGACAAGGTGATGTCGCTGGTGGCCGGCGGCGGCTACGCTCAGTATTGCATTGCGCAAGACGGTCAGGCGATGACCGTGCCGCCTTCCCTCACGATCGCCGAGGCCGGTGCCATTCCGGAAACGCTGATGACGGTCTGGCACAATGTGTTCGAGCGCGGCGCGCTCAAGCCCGGCGAGACTCTTTTGATTCACGGCGGCTCTTCCGGCATCGGCACCATGGCGATCCAGCTTGCGAAAGCGTTCGGTTCCAGAGTGATCGTCACCGTCGGCGCGCAGGACAAGGCGGATGCTTGCCTGAAGCTCGGCGCCGACGTCGCGATCAATTACAAGACCCAGGACTTTGTCGCCGAGACCAAGAAGGCGACCAACAATGTCGGCGCCAACGTCATCCTCGACATGGTCGGCGGCGACTATATCGACCGCAACTACGATGCTGCCGCCGTCGACGGCCGCATCGTGCAGATCGCCTTCCTGTCCAACGCGCCGAAGGCGACCGCCAACTTCTCCAAGCTGATGGTCAAGCGGCTCACGCACACCGGCTCGACACTGCGGCCCCGTACGAATGCGGACAAGGCGGCGATGGTCGCGGCGATCGAGGCCAAGGTGATGCCGCTGCTCCGCGAGGGCAAGGTAAAGCCCTTGATGGACAGCACTTTCCCGCTGGAAAAAGCGGCCGATGCGCACCGGCGCATGGAGACGAGTCAACATATTGGCAAAATTGTGTTGGCCGTTTAACGCATCAACACGATCAGCGGGCGGAAACCCTTTGATTTCTCTCGCTTTCATGGCATCTATCGCGTGGCGCCGGGCCGGTCGCTTGGCCGGGACGAGTGTTTTCGCGGAGTACTGACATTGCGTCTGATCAGGTGCCTTGCGCTGCTTGCGCTGGGCCTCATGATTGTTGCCGCCGCGGCCCCCGCGCGCGCGATCGACGCCGTCAGCGTCCGCAGTGACGCGCCTGCGATCGACCTCACCGCCGTTCTGGATCACCAGCGCAGCGAGACCGACCGCATCCAGGTCTCCACCGCACCTGGAACGGATGGCATCGTCCGCCGCGTCGAGGTGCGCGCCCGCGAAGGCGGCCAGAACTGGGTGGTGTTTGCGCTCGCCAACAACACCGACGACCAGCTCGATCGTCTCATCGTCGCGCCGCATTACCGCATCGTTTCATCCGGCCTGCTGTGGCCCGACCTCGGACTGTCGCGCATCGCCACCATCACGCCGTCGATCGGCGATCGTCCCGACCGGCTGGAGAGCGCCACCGCCGACATTTTCCGCATCACGCTCGATCCCGGCGCCGTGGTCACCTATGTCGCCGAGCTGCGCACCGGCAAGTTGCCGCAGCTCTATCTGTGGGAGCCCGACGCCTACAAGGACAAGGTCAACTCCTTCACGCTCTACCATGGCATCGTGATCGGCATTTCCGGGCTCTTGGCCCTCGTGCTCACCATTCTGTTCGTGGTGAAGGGCTCGATCATGTTTCCGGCGGCCGCCGCGCTTGCCTGGGCGGTGCTGGTCTATATCGGCGTCGACTTCGGCTTCTGGGGCAAGGTGCTGGACATGTCGAACAATGCCGAGCGCGTCTGGCGGGCGGCGGGCGAGGCGATCCTCGCGGCGACATTGCTGGTTTTCCTGTTCGCCTATCTCAATCTCTCGCGCTGGCACGTGCGCTATTCGCACATTACCATCGGCTGGCTGACCTTCCTGGGCTCGTTGGTTGCGCTTGCCCTGTTCGACCCGGCGGTCGCATCCGGCATCGCGCGCATGTCGCTGGTTCTGATCGCGTTCGCGGGCTTCGCGCTGATCGTCTACCTGTCGACGCATGGGTTCGATCGCGCGGTGCTCCTGATCCCGACCTGGTTCCTGCTGGTGGTCTGGGTGATTGCAGCCGGCATGACGGTGGCGGGCAGCGTCACCAATGACATCGTCGGACCCGCCCTGCTCGGCGGCCTCGTGCTGATCGTGATGCTGATCGGCTTCACGGTCATGCAGCACGCGTTCGCCGGCGGCGGCGCCACCACGGGTATCGTCTCCGACGTCGAGCGCCGCGCGCTGGCGCTTGCCGGCTCCGGCGATCTGATCTGGGACTGGGATGTTTCCGCCGACAAGGTGTTCACCAGCCCCGAGACCGAGGCCCTGCTCGGTCTGAAGCGTGGCACGCTGGAGGGGCCTGCCGCGAAGTGGCTCGAGGTGCTGCATCCGCTCGACCAGGACCGTTTCCGCGCCGCGCTCGACAGCGTGCTCGACCAGCGCCGCGGCCGCCTGGTTCAGGATTTCCGCCTGCGCACGCCGGACGGCCACTTCATGTGGTTCGCCCTGAAGGCGCGGCCCGTGGTCGGCTCCGACGGCGAGGTGTCGCGTGTGGTCGGCACGCTCACCGACGTCACCGACATCAAGAATGCCGAAGAGCGCATGCTGCATGACAGCGTCCACGACAACCTCACCGGCCTGCCCAACCGCAAGCTTTTCCTGGATCGGCTCAACGCGGTGGCGAACTTCGCCAAGACCGTGCCGACGCTGCGGCCGACTTTGATGGTGATCGACCTCGACCGCTTCAAGCAGGTCAACGATTCCGTCGGAATCGCGGTTGGCGATTCCATACTGCTGACGCTGGCGCGCCGGTTGACGCGCATCCTGAAACCCCAGGATACGCTGGCGCGCCTCGCCGGCGACCAGTTCGGCCTGATCCTGCTCTCGGAGCAGGAGTCCGCGCGCATCACCGCCTTTGCCGAAACCATCCGCAAGACCATCCGCGCGCCGATCGCCTTCAATGACCGCGAAATCTTCCTCACCGCTTCCATCGGCCTCGCCTTGTCCGATCCGCAGACGCAACTCTCGGAAGAGATCATCAAGGATGCGGAACTGGCGATGTACCATTCCAAGCGCATCGGCGGCGACCGCATCGACGTCTACAAGCCGGCGATGCGCGCGCGCAAGACCGACCGCCTGACGCTGGAATCCGAGCTGCGCCGTGCCATCGAGCGGCAGGAGATCTCGATCATGTACCAGCCGATCGTGCGGCTGGAAGATCGATCGATCGCCGGCTTCGAGGCATTGGCGCGCTGGGATCATCCCAAGCTCGGCCGCATGTCGCCGTCGGAATTCATCAACGTCGCCGAAGAAATCGGCCTCATTGTCGACCTCGGAATGTTCGTGATGGATCAGACCGCGCGGCAACTCGCGGCATGGCAGCGCGCGATGCGCTCGCGCGAGCCCATCTTCGCCAGCGTCAACGTTTCCTCGCGGCAGCTGCTGCGCCATGACCTGATCCATGACATCCGCACCGTGCTGTCGCGTTCTTCCGTGGCGCGCGGCACGCTGAAGCTGGAATTGACGGAATCGCTTGTCATGGAGAACCCGGAGCACGCCGCCCAGATGCTGGCACGCATCCGCGAGCTCGGCACCGGTCTTTCCCTCGACGACTTCGGCACCGGCCACTCCTCGCTCGCCTACCTGCAACGCTTCCCGTTCGACACCATCAAGATCGACCAATCCTTCGTGCGCACCACCAGCCGCGGCACGCGCCCGGTGATTCTCAAGTCGATCATTGCGCTCGCCCACGACCTCGGCATGGACGTGGTGGCCGAAGGCGCCGAAACCGATTCCGATGCCGTCGAGCTCTATCAGCTCGGCTGCGAATATGCGCAGGG
>JAEZEU010000567.1 GCA_023432885.1 Pseudomonadota bacterium
TGATGGACCTTTTCTACGATCAGCTCGACATCCAGCGGAAGCGGCGCGTCCATTTTCATGCCTTCATGCAGGACGTTCACGCGCGAATGCGCGAGGTGCGCAAGAGCGAGGCGGGGGATCCGATCCCGATCGTCGCGGCGTCGCTCGCTGAAAATGTTCGCTGCCTCGCCTTTGACGAGATGGTGGTAAACAACAGCGCCGATGCGATGATCCTCTCGCGCTTGTTCACCGCGCTCATCGCGAGCGGTGTCACGGTCGTCGCCACTTCGAACCGGCCGCCAGGCGACCTCTACAAGGATGGTCTGAACCGCGAGCATTTTCTGCCCTTCATCGCGCTTGTCGAGGAGCGGCTCGACGTGATGGGCCTGAACGGCCCGACCGACTACCGCCGCCACCGGCTGGGTGATGGCAAGCGCTGGTTCGTCCCCGCGGACGCGGCGGCGACCGAAGCACTTTCGGCCGCCTTCTTCCGCCTCACCGACTATCCCCCGGAGGACCGCGCGCACGTCCCCTCTCTCGACCTCGACGTCGGCGGGGGACGGACGCTGCATGTTCCAAAAGCACTGAAGGGCGTCGCGGTCTTCTCGTTCAGGCGGCTGTGCGGCGAAGCGCGGGGTGCGGCGGATTATCTCGCGGTCGCGCGGCAATTCCATGCGGTGATCCTTGTCGGCATTCCGCGCATGGGGCCTGAAAACCGCAACGAGGCGGCGCGCTTCGTGACGCTCATCGACGCGCTCTACGAATATAAGGTCAAGCTGCTTGCCAGCGCGGCGGCCGAGCCCGATGCGCTCTACGTTGCGGGCGACGGCGCCTTTGAGTTCGAGCGGACCGCGAGCCGGCTCGCCGAGATGCAGTCGGACGATTATCTGGCGCTAGGCCATGGCCAGGATGATACCGCTGATCGCGCCGCCCCAGCGCGATGAGTTGAGCATTACATAGATGAAGCTGCGCACATAGCGCAGTTCGTGGGCGACATGCCCGATCGCCTGCTCAAAACGGCGGCGGACGGTGCGGAGCACGCGCGGCTCGGCGACATGGATGCGCCCCGGCTGGGGCGGCGGCAGGGGCAGTCCGGTGAAGCCGCCGCTCGTCACGCGCGGGTCTTCGGCGACCATGCGGCACAGGGCCTCCATCCGCGCGATCGCCAGCCGATTGGGGACGGCGCGGTCGCGGCTGAGAAGCTCGAAACTGTGGCTGAAGGCAGAGAATTGGATCGCGCCGCGCGAAGCGACATGGTCGAGCGCGTCGCGCATCTCCTCCTGTGACATCGCGCAGAGCTGGGCGGGGCGGAAGCGTTCGGCGTCTTCGAGCAGCCCGCTCACGGGAACCTCGCAAATCCCGTGGTGAAAGCGCATGCCAAGGTTCGCAGGATCGAGGGCGATCGCACAGCCCTGGCCAATCCATGCCGCGTTGAAGCTGCTGTCGTAGCGAAAGCCGAGCGCCGCGAGCGCGCGCAACGTGTCGTCATTTGCGCCGAAATTCCCGGCGCGAAACGCGATGGGGCGCGGCGCCCCCGACCGGGTCAATATGTCGCTCGCTAGCCCGATCAGCCTTTTTTGCGCCGCCAGCGGAAAGTCGCCGATATTGCGCCCCGCCATCCTGCCAACGGGGTTGAGCCGCGCAAACCGAAGCCATTCGGTATGAATGTGGAGCTGAACCTCGTGTCCCCGGCTGACGATCGGCTCGACGATCGCTTCGATGATCCTGGGGCCAAGGACCAGTGCGGGCATCGGGTCGACGAAGAACACGCCCTTCAGGCCGAAGCGGGCGAGCATGTCCATCTGGAAATGGATCCCGTAATCGCCTTCGCGGCATCGGCCAAGGATCGAGCTCTCGAAATTGGCACGTGCATCGAAACCCTGCTGGTGGAGGCCCGCTGACAACTCGGTATCAATGCTGATGATCGCCCGGGTCATGGTGCGGGCGTTACAATGCAGGGGATAAGGGAGGGTTAAGCCGTCCGGGCCGCTAGAAGCGCATCGTCACATCAACGCCTGCGCTCTTCGTATCGCCCCACGGAAAGATCCGGATGCGCTCGCTCGCCCTTGTCGTGATGAGATGGCCTGTCGCGGTGCCGATCGCCGCTCCTGCGAGCACGTCGCGGACCCGGTGACGTCTCGCCTCGACCCTGCTCAGCCCGACAAAGGAGGCGACGACATAGGCGGGCAATCCTGCTTCCCAGCCATAGCGATTATGCAGGGTCGCCGCGGCCGCGAAGCTCGTGGACGCGTGCCCCGAGGGGAAGCTCTTGTTGTCACTGCCATCCGGGCGGCGCGAGGGGATGGCTTCCTTGAGGCCCTGGGTGACCAGGATCGTGCCGCCGATGCTTCCGCCCGCTTCCAGGACGCCTTCCCAGTCCTTCTGCACCGCGGGCACGCCGAAGGCGGCAACGACCAGGGCATTCTTCGCGATCGTGCCGGCGTCGTCCCAGCCCTTCTCGCTGGCATGGATCGGCGCTGCAAAGCCGAGCGAGAGCGCAAAAGCGATACTTGCGGTGCGGCGTCTTGCCATGCTGAAGCTTCCCTCGTCGGTGCCCGGGACGAAGCCTTATCCCGGTCGGAGGCAAAGGCCAAGAGGGAGCCGGGGGGCTTGCCCCGCGCCTGCGCTGTCCCCATCTTTCCATCACGTGAGCCTTTCGGTTATAGCTATTGCGAACCAGTTGCAATGAAACGCTGAATTTCGTCCTTTTGCCGGTTGTTTCCTTAAGGGAATCGGCGTAGGGGCGTCGCCAGTCTTTGACCGGCCCGGTGGTAATAGCCCGTGCCCCCCGCCGGTCCTGTGAAGCATAGCCGGGCTTGCCAGAAGGGAGTGCCGCGCGCCATGGGACGCAAGAAGATCGCTTTGATCGGAGCCGGGAATATCGGCGGAACATTGGCGCTGCTCGCCGCGCAGAAGGAACTGGGCGACGTCGTGCTTTTCGATGTGGTCGAAGGCGTGCCGCAGGGCAAGGCGCTCGATCTCTCGCAGGTCGGCCCGATCGCGGGCTTTGACGCGAAGATCACTGGCTCGAACGATTACAAGGACATCGCTGGCGCAGACGTTATCATCGTCACCGCCGGGGTCGCGCGCAAGCCCGGCATGAGCCGCGACGACCTGCTCGGTATCAACCTCAAGGTGATGAAGGCCGTGGGCGAGGGTATCAAGGCCAATGCCCCGGACGCCTTTGTCATCTGCATCCCCAATCCCCTCGATGCCATGGTCTGGGCGCTGCGCGAATTCTCGGGGCTCCCGCACAACAAGGTCGTGGGCATGGCTGGCGTGCTCGATTCGGCCCGCTTCAGCCATTTCATTGCCGATGAGTTCAATGTGTCGGTGAAGGATGTGAATACCTTCGTTCTTGGCGGCCACGGCGACACGATGGTTCCCGTCGTCCGCTATTCGACCGTCAACGGCATCCCGGTCCCCGACCTCGTGAAGATGGGCCTCTCGAGCCAGGAAAAGATCGACGCGATCGTCAAGCGCACCCGCGGCGGCGGCGGCGAGATCGTCGCACTGCTCGGCACCGGCTCGGCCTTTTACGCGCCCGCCGCATCGGGGATCGCGATGGCCGAAGCCTATCTCGGCGACCAGAAGCGCATCCTGCCCTGCGCTGCCTATGTCGACGGCGAGTATGGCGTTGATGGTCTCTATGTCGGCGTTCCGGTGCTGATCGGCGCCGGCGGTGTCGAGAAGATCATCGAGATCGAACTCGATGACGCCGACAAGGCGGGCCTGCAGGTCTCGGTCGATGCGGTGAAGGAACTGCTCGAGGCGTGCAAGTCGCTCGACACCAGCCTCGCCTGATTTCGGCTCCCCGGCTCACGCCGGGGACCTTTCCCAGATGGACCCCGGCTTCCGCCGGGGAAATGCGAACGGAAGCCAGATTATGTCCATTCTCATCGACAAGAATACCAAGGTCATCACCCAAGGCATGACGGGTGCGACCGGCACCTTCCATACCGAGCAGGCGCTCGCCTACGGCACGAAGATGGTCGGTGGCGTCACTCCCGGCAAAGGCGGGCAGACGCATATCGGCCTGCCGGTGTTCAACACCGTCGCCGAGGCGGTCGAGAAGACCGGCGCGGATGCGAGCGTCATCTACGTGCCCCCGCCCTTCGCCGCGGATTCGATCCTGGAGGCGATCGATGCCGAGGTGCCGCTCATTGTGTGCATCACCGAGGGCATTCCGGTGCTCGACATGGTCAAGGTGAAGCGGGCGCTGTCCGGCTCCAAGTCGCGGCTGATCGGGCCGAACTGCCCGGGCGTGCTGACGCCCAACGAGTGCAAGATCGGCATCATGCCGGGCAACATCTTCAAGAAGGGCTCGGTCGGCGTCGTCAGCCGCTCCGGCACGCTCACCTATGAAGCGGTTTTCCAGACCTCGAACGCGGGCCTCGGCCAGACCACCGCGGTCGGCATCGGCGGCGATCCGGTCAACGGCACCAACTTCATCGACGTCCTCGAGCTGTTCATGGCCGACGAGGCGACCCAGTCGATCATCATGATCGGCGAGATCGGCGGCTCGGCCGAGGAAGAGGCCGCCCAGTTCATCGCCGACGAGGCGAAGCGCGGGCGCCGCAAGCCGATGGTGGGCTTCATCGCCGGGCGTACGGCGCCTCCGGGCCGCCGCATGGGCCATGCCGGCGCGATCGTGTCGGGCGGCAAGGGCGGCGCGGAGGACAAGATCGCGGCGATGGAGGCGGCTGGAATTAAGGTCAGCCCGAGCCCATCTGAGCTCGGCAGCACGCTTTCAGCGCTGCTTAAGGGTTGAACGCACAAGGGCTGCTGCGCAAGCGGGGCCGGTGCAAGGCAAAGGAACTGGGCCCTGCTTTGGCAGGCGCACGGAAGGTGGAAATGGACAGCTTGGGTGATCTTGAGCGCGACCAGGGGCCCAGTTGGGCTCGCGACAACTGGCCGCTGAGCGACCTGGATGATTTGAACGCGGGCCTCGATCCGACCCGCATGACCATCGAGAAGGTCGTCGCCAAGGCACAGGAGAAGGCAGCCTCGGCGGGCAAGTCCGAAGCCGAGATTCGCCAGGCCGCGGACGATTCGATCCGCGCCATGATGCTGATCCGCACCTACCGCGTGCGCGGCCACCTCGCTGCCGATCTCGACCCGCTCGGCCTCAGCAAGCGCGAGCTGCCGGGCGACCTGACCCCCGAATTCCACGGCTTCTCGGGCGCCGCGCTCGATCGTCCCGTCTATCTTGGCGGCACGATGGGCTTCGACACGGCGACGGTCCGCGAGCTCGTCGAGTGCCTGCGCCGCAATTATTGCGGCAAGATCGGCCTCGAATATATGCACATCAACGACCTGGAGGAGCGCCGCTTCCTTCAGGAGCGGATGGAGGGCAAGGACGCCGCGATCCACTTCACGCCGGAAGGCAAGAAGGCGATCCTCGCCAAGGTGATCGAGGGCGAGGAGTGGGAGAAGTTCCTCGCCCGCAAATATGTCGGCACCAAGCGCTTCGGCCTGGACGGCGGCGAATCGATGATCCCGGCACTGGAAGCGGTGATCAAATATGGCGGCCAGTACGGGGTGCGCGACATCGTGCTCGGCATGGCCCATCGCGGCCGCCTCAACGTGCTCTCCAACGTGATGGGCAAGCCCTATCGCGTCATCTTCAGCGAATTCGCCGGCGGCTCCGCGAACCCTGAGGATGTCGGCGGCTCCGGCGACGTCAAATATCATCTCGGCACCTCCTCCGACCGCGAGTTCGACGGGATCAGCGTCCACCTCTCGCTGGTGCCCAATCCGAGCCACCTCGAAGCGGTCGATCCGGTCGTGCTCGGCAAGGTGCGCGCGCAGCAGGTGCAGCGCGAGGACGTGGAAGGCGATCAGGTGCTGCCGGTGCTGCTGCACGGCGACGCCGCCTTTGCAGGCCAAGGCATCGTCGCGGAATGCTTCGGCTTCTCGGACCTGCCCGGCTACGACACGGGCGGCGCGCTCCACTTCGTGATCAACAACCAGATCGGATTCACGACCAGCCCGCAATTCGCGCGCTCGTCCCCCTATCCTTCCGACGTCGCCAAGATCGTCCAGGCACCGATCCTGCACGTCAACGGCGACGATCCGGAGGCGGTCACCTTCGCCTGCAAGCTGGCGATCGAATATCGCCAGAAGTTCAACCGCGACATCGTCATCGACATGTGGTGCTACCGGCGCTTCGGCCACAATGAGGGCGACGAGCCGAGCTTCACCCAGCCTCAGATGTATGCGGCGATCCGCAAGCATCCGTCGGTGAGCAAGATCTACGGCGCGCGCCTCGTCGAGGAGGGCGTGGTCGACCAGGCGGAGGTCGACGGCCTGGTGGATCAGTTCACCAAATTGCTCGAAGGCGAGTTCGAAGCTGCCCGGACCTACCTTCCCAACAAGGCGGACTGGTTCGAGGGCCGCTGGGCGGGTCTCGGCCGGCCCGGCACGCCGGAGACCGAGCGGCGCAACGTCCAGACTGCGATCGACGCCGAACGCTTCGATGCGCTCGGCAAGACGCTCACGACGGTTCCGGACGGTCTGGCACCGCACAAGACCCTGCTGCGCGTGCTGGACGCCAAGCGCGAGATGTTCTCGGGCGGCGAGAATTTCGACTGGGCGACGGCCGAGGCGCTTGCCTTCGGCTCGCTCGTCCAGGAAGGGTTCGGCGTACGTCTGTCCGGCCAGGATTCCGGCCGCGGCACGTTCAGCCAGCGCCACGCCGTCTGGGTCGATCAGCAGGACGGCCACAAATATATCCCCCTCTGCCACGTGCCTGGCGGCCGCTTCGAGGTGCGGGATTCGCCGCTCAGCGAGTTCGGCGTGCTCGGCTTCGAATATGGCTATTCGATCGCCGACCCGCGCACTTTGGTGCTTTGGGAGGCGCAGTTCGGCGATTTCGTGAACGGCGCCCAGGTGATGATCGACCAGTTCATCTCCTCGAGCGAGGCCAAGTGGCTGCGCGCGAGCGGGCTCGTGATGCTGCTCCCGCATGGCTATGAGGGCCAGGGACCGGAGCATAGCTCCGCACGGCCCGAGCGCTTCCTGCAGCTTTGCGCCGAGGACAATATCCAGGTCGCCAACTGCACGACCCCAGCCAATTACTTCCACATCCTCCGCCGCCAGATGCTGCGCGATTTCCGCAAGCCGCTGGTGATCATGACGCCCAAGTCGCTGCTTCGGCACAAGCTTGCCGTCTCCACCGCCGCGGATTTCACCGGCGACAGCCACTTCCGCCGCATCCTCTCCGATCCGGCCGC
>JAEZEU010000095.1 GCA_023432885.1 Pseudomonadota bacterium
GCGGGTCGAGGCCTCGAAGAACAGGTTGACCTGGGTTCGCCCGCGAAGCGAAGTGCGCTTCTTGTCCACCTGCCGGTTGAGCTCGACATATTCCTCGGAAAGGTCGAGCAGGCCGGAAATATCGGCAACGGAAAGCCCCTCGATTCCCAGCAGATGCCGGTGACCGAGGACGAAAGTCGATTTCGATGCGAAGGTCATTAAAGCCAGAGCTATAGGCGTGGTTGGGGGGTGGAGCAAGCGGGAATCCGGCATGGCCGAGTTATCCCCCGGTCTGTCGCTGACGGGGTAAACAGACAGGGTAAAAGGGGTTCCGTATTGTCGCCGCCGTCGGCGCCAGGGGAGTGCTGGATGCATACACTGAAGCAGATTCTGGTAGCCGCGCTGGCCGCCGCAGGACTGGCGCCTGCCGCGGCGGGTGCGCAGGGCTTGCCGGGCGGCTTCGTATATCTGCGCGACATCGACCCTACGATCATCCAGGACGTTCGTTACGCCACGTCCAACAACTTTGTCGGCCATCCGCTCCCCGGCTATCAGGCCGGCGAGTGCGTGGTGAAGCGCGAGGTGGGGCTGCGCCTGAGGGCCGTCCAGCAGGAACTGGCGAAGCAGAAGCTGTCGCTGAAATTGTTCGACTGTTATCGGCCGACGCGGGCCGTCGCGGAAATGGTGAAATGGTCGCGCAATGGCAAGGAGACGCCGGCCGAGCGGCGCTACAATCCTTCCTTCCGCAAGGTCGACCTGTTCCGCCTCGGCTATATCGCGACCCGTTCCGGCCATTCCACCGGGAGCGCGCTGGACCTGACGCTGGTCGATTTGACCGCGGACAATTCCGCCAAATTCGATCCTGGTAAAGTGTACGCCGACTGCACCGCTCCGGTGCAGGCTCGCGCTCCGGAAGGCAGTATCGACATGGGTACGGGCTATGACTGTTCCGACGTGAAGGCCAATACGGCATCGCCTCTGATCACGCCGGAACAGCGCAAATGGCGCAACACGCTGGTGGCAGCGATGCGCAAGCAAGGTTTTGTGAACTATTTCAGGGAGTGGTGGCACTTTTCCCTGCCCGGCGCGGGCGGCGAGGCCTATGATTTCCCCATTCTCCCGCGGCGTCTCTGATTTCATCACAGGACCGGGCATGAAAGAGGCAGTCTTCCGAACCCATGAGGTCTTCAACCAGTCGCCGCCGTTCTGCGACATTGATCTCTACAGCGCCGATCGCCCGCTGGTCGAGGCCGTGGCGGCCAATGGCGGTGCTTCCGCGGAGAACGAGCTGGCGGAGTTCGGCAAGCATTGGGGCTCTGCCGCGATGGCCGAGCGCGGGCGCATTGCCAACGAGAATACTCCAAAACTGCGGACGTTCGATTCCCGCGGCAACCGGCGCGACGAGGTCGAGTTTCATCCCGCCTATCACGAGCTGATGGCGCACAGCGCGCATGCCGGCGTGCACAATTCGACCTGGACCGCAGATGGCAAGCCTGTCGGCGGCGCGTCGGAAGTGGTACGCGCGGCCAAGTTCTATATCGCTTCGCAAGTGGAGACCGGCCATCTCTGCCCGATTACCATGACGCGCGCTTCTGTCGCCGCTCTGGCCTCGCAACCGGACCTGCTGGCGAAAGTGATGCCGGTGCTGTCGACGCGCTCGTACGATCCGAGCTTTGCCCCGTGGTGGACCAAGCGCGGCATGACGCTCGGCATGGGGATGACCGAGAAGCAGGGCGGCACCGACGTGCGATCCAACATGACGCGCGCGGAACGCACCGCGAGCGGCTACCGCATTACCGGCCACAAATGGTTCATGTCGGCGCCGATGTGCGACGCCTTCCTGGTGCTGGCTCAGGCCGAGGAAGGCTTGAGCTGTTTCCTGATGCCGCGCTTTGCGCCCGATGGCTCCGTCAATGCGATCCATTTCCAGCGGCTGAAGGACAAGCTCGGCAACCGTTCCAACGCGTCGAGCGAAGTCGAATTCCACGGCGCCTATGCCGAGCGGGTCGGCGAGGAGGGCAAGGGCATCCGCACCATCATCCAGATGGTACAGCTGACGCGGCAGGATTGCGCGATTGCCTCGGTCGGCCTGATGCGTTCGGGCCTTGCGAATGCGCTGCATCATGCCCGGCATCGCAGCGTGTTCCAGAAACATCTCGCCGATCAGCCGCTGATGCAGGCGGTGCTCTCGGACATGGCGCTGCATGTGGAGGCCTCGATTGCGCTGGTGATGCGGCTCTGCCGCGCCTTCGACCGCATGAACGACGATGCAAGCGAAGCTGCCTACGTGCGCCTGCTTACGCCTGCGATCAAATACTGGGTCTGCAAGAGCGCTCCCGGCTTTTTGTACGAGGCCATGGAGTGCCTCGGCGGCAATGGCTATGTCGAGGAAGGCATTTTGGCGCGGCATTACCGCGAGAGCCCGGTAAACGCGATCTGGGAAGGTTCGGGCAACGTCATGTGCCTCGATGTGCTCCGCGCCCTCTCGCGCGAGCCGGATGCGGCGGTGGCGGTGCTGCAGCAATTGGTGTCCGAGAGCAGGGGACTACCGGGTGCTGCGGAAGCCGCCGCCTTCATCGGCAAGGCGTTCCGCCGTCCGGATGGCGAGCGGGTTGCCCGGATTGCCGTCGAGAAACTTGCGCTGCTTGCGGCTGCCGCCGCGCTCAACGCGGTCGCGCCGCGCAACGCCGAACTATTCGCCGGCACCCGTCTCGGTGGGGACCACGGCGGCATGTATGGCGCAACCGAATTTCCGAACAACGACGTCCGACTGCTGCTCGAGCGGGCGCTGCCCTGACGAGTAGAGAAAAACCGGGAACCCGCTTGATGGATTCGATCAGCCTGCAGACTCCTCCACCCCTGTCGGCGACCGCCCCACGCCCGCCGAGAATCTGGAAATTCTGGGGCTCCACCCTCTGGGGCCTCTTCATCTTCGCGGCGATGTTCGCCGGCCAGCTCGCCGTCGTCGCGTATTTTGTGCTGCTGCAGGAAGACGATGCGGATATTGCGACGACGATCCGCACCGTCGGCGGCGGACTGACCATCTCGCTGTCGGTCATCATGGGCCTGCCGGCGGTCGCCGCCGCCTGCTGGATCGCCATCAAGCCCTCGCGCACGCCCTTTGCCGATTACCTCGCCTTGCGCTGGACCTCCTGGAAGAACGTCGGGCTCGGCGTCGTCTCTCTTGTCGTTCTGGTCGGATGCTGGGATCTGTTGTCGCGCGCACTGGGACGGGAGGTCGCGCCAGGCTTCATGGGCGACGTGCTCAAATCGGCGCAGGCCGATGGCGCGCTGTGGCTGCTGGTGATCGCCTTCTGCGTCGCCGCCCCGATATCAGAAGAGCTGTTTGCCCGCGGTTTCCTCTATCGCGGCTGGTCGGAATCGCGCCTCGGACCGGGCGGCGCCATCCTCTTGTCGTCGATCGCCTGGACCTCATTGCACCTGCAATATGACTGGTTCTTCTTCGGCGAGGTGTTTTCGATCGGTCTCCTGTTCGGCTACATCCGCTATCGCACCGGCTCGACCTGGCTGACGATCGTCCTGCACGGCCTGAACAATCTCGCGGCGACGCTTCAAACCATTTGGCTAACGAGCTGATCGTTGTGTATGTTGCGTGGATTCACGCAGAGATTGTTTCCACAGCGACATGCCAGATTCCCAGGACAGCAGTCCGCCAGTTTCGGCCACCGCACGAACACCCAAGACTTGGGACTTCATGGAGACGACGTTTGTCGCTCTCATTGCTTATGCTGTATTCGACTTAGTGGGAGGATACGGGGCGGGCATCATTCTGTGGGTGCAGAACGGTGCAGAGAAGCTCACTCCGGCGCAGTTTCAGGAATTGGCGAAGCAGGCACGCTGGCAAGGCGTAGCCTTGATAATCGCATGCCCGCCGACAATCGCCGTGGTGTGGGTAGCGGTCCGAATGGCCGGTCGGGAGGTCACGGAGTATCTGGCGCTGAACTGGCCAAGCCCTAAAGAACTACTTGTCGCTTTCGCGGTCGCAGCCGCCTGGATCGCGGCACAAATGGCGCTTTTTCCATACGAGCCGCGGGCCAGTTCTCCCGTTGTTGTTGGAGGAGCGGCCGGCGGCCTGTTCGTCCTATTGGTAGGCGGCTGCCTGGCCGCGCCGATCATGGAGGAGTTTGTCTTCCGAGGCTTCATGTTTCGCGGGTGGTCTGAATCCTTCCTTGGACCGGTGGGAGCAATCCTGCTGACCTCAATATTGTTTGGAATGTACCATACCCAATACGATTGGCTTGGACGCTTCTCGATTTTCCTGTTCGGCCTCGCCATGTGCACCCTTCGCTGGCGTAGCAATTCAACTTGGCTGACTGTGGTTGTTCATTCAGCCGTCAACATCTTCTTGCTCTTCTTGTCGGGACCGTACGTCTAGGATCCCGACGTCACCAGCGCGATCACGATCGGCATCGTGATCGCCGCCAGGATCGTCTGCAGCGCGATGATCTGTGCCAGCAGCGGCGCGTCGCCACCCATTTGCCGCGCCATGACATAGGCGGAGGACGATGTGGGCACGGCGGAGCAGACGGCCACGATCACCAGGCCTGGGCCTGATATGCCGAACGAGAGTGCCAATGCGACAGCAAGGACCGGCATCACGATCAGCTTGAGGAACACCG
>JAEZEU010000173.1 GCA_023432885.1 Pseudomonadota bacterium
AAATCAACCCTCCCCCCCTGCCGCCCGCCGCGGCCGCGGCGCTGATCGGCCTTGCCGTCTCGGGGCCGAACACGGCATTCGCCGATATCAGGGATTATGAATTCCAACTGGTGCAGCCGACGGTGCAGGTCGGTTACGACCGGGTGTTTACCGTACGGCTGGTCAACACGAAGACCGGCAAGCCGGTGCCGGATGCCGTGGTCTTCGCGACCCGCCTCGACATGGCGCCCGATGCCATGGAGGAAATGGTGACGAAGGTCACGCCGATCCCGGCCAGCGAGCCGGGCAGCTACAGCTTCAAGGCGCGCTTCAGCATGGAAGGGCGCTGGCGGCTCTCACTCGGCGCCAAGGTGCAGGGCGAGACCGGCTCTGTCGACAACAAGCTCGTCATCACGGCGCAGAAATGAGCCGCGCGGCCTTCCTTGCTGCCGCCGCTGCCGCGCTTGCGGCGGCGGCCGGCGGCTCCGGCTGGTACCTGACGCATCAGGTCCGGCCGGAAGTTGCGGTTACGACGCCGGCAGCCGCCGAGGACGCGGCTGCGCCGCTCTATTACCGGGATCCCGACGGCAAGCCGCTCTACTCGGTGATGCCGAAGAAGACGCCTGATGGTCGCGACTATCTGGCGGTGCCCGCAGGCGCCGACATCAGTTTCGATCTCGAGTCGTCTCCCGAGCCTGAGGCGACGGCGCAGGGCCCGCGCAGGATCAAATACTACCGCAACCCGATGGGGTTGCCCGACACATCGCCGGTGCCGAGAAAGGACTCGATGGGGATGGACTACATCCCCGTCTATGAGGGCGAGGACAGCGACGACGGCGCGGTGAAGCTCACGCCGGGCAAGATCCAGCGAACCGGCGTGAAGTCTGAACCGGCGACGCCCCGCGTCATCAGCACCATCATTCGTGCGCCCGGCACTATCCAGCTCGACGAACGGCGGATCTCCGTCATTGCGATGCGAACCGAGAGCTTTGTGCAGAAGGTCGCAAATGTCACGACCGGAACGGCGGTCAAGAAGGGCCAGCCGCTGATGGAGATCTACAGCCCCGCCGTTGCGTCGGCGGCAGCCGAGTACATCGCGACCATGGGCTCACCCGCGACGGCGCGGGTAGAGCAGTACGGCCGCGGCTCGCGCCAGCGGTTGAAGAATTTCGACGTGCCCGACGCAGTCATCTCCACGATGGAGAAGACGCTGGCGGTGCCGCTGACCGTCGAGTGGTCGGCGCCGCGCGACGGCTTGGTGCTCGAGCGCAATGCCATCGAGGGCATGAGGGCTCAGCCGGGCGAGGTGCTGTTTCGCGTCGCTGACACTTCCGTCGTGTGGGCGATGGCCGATGTTGCCGAGCGCGATCTTGGGACGCTGGCGGTGGGCCAGAAGGTGGCGGTGAAGGCGCGCGGTTTTCCCGGCCGCGAATTTGCCGGCACCATCGACGTGATCTATCCGCAGATCAACCGCGATACCCGCACCGCGCGCGTGCGGGTCGAACTTGGCAATGCGGACCTCGCGCTGCTGCCAAACATGTATGTCGACGCCGAGATCGATGTCGCCAAGGCGGAGGCCGTGCTGGCAGTGCCGGAGAGCGCCGTGCTCGATACCGGATCGCGGCAGACGGTGCTGGTCGACAAGGGAGAAGGGCGATTCGAGCCGCGGGAGGTGAAGGTCGGCAGTCGCGGCGGCGGCTATGTCGAGGTGCGCGAGGGGCTCGGCGGCGGCGAGCCGGTGGTGACCAGCGCCACCTTCCTGATCGATGCCGAGAGCAATCTCAAGGCGGCGCTGAAGGGCCTCGCCGGTGGCGGAGGCCAGCCATGATCTCCCGCCTCATCGGCTGGTCGGCGCGCAACCTGCTGCTGGTCCTGTTCGGTACCGGATTTGCGGCGGCGGCCGGCTTTTGGGCGCTCCTGCACCTGCCGCTCGACGCCATCCCCGATCTCTCCGACACCCAGGTCATCGTCTACACCGAATATTCCGGGCAGGCGCCGCAGGTGATCGAGGACCAGGTCACCTACCCACTTGCGACCGCAATGCTGACGGTGCCGAAATCGAAGGTGGTGCGCGGCTTCTCCTTCTTCGGCGCTTCCTTTGTCTATGTCATCTTCGAGGATGGCACCGACATTTATTGGGCACGTTCGCGCGTGCTGGAATTTCTCAACGGCGCAGCTTCGCGCTTGCCGGCCGGCGTGACGCCTGCCATCGGACCGGACGCGACGGGTGTCGGCTGGGTCTACCAGTATGCCGTCATGTCGAAGGAATTGAACCTCGCGGACACCCGCACCATCCAGGACTGGAACTTGCGATTTGCGCTGGCCAAGGCCGAGGGCGTCGCGGAGGTCGCCAGCGTCGGCGGCTTCGTCAAGCAGTACAATGTGATCCTCGATCCCCAGCGCATGCGCAATCTCGGCATCACCATGCAGCGCATGCGCGAGGCGATCCGCGCCAGCAATGCCGATGTCGGCGGCCGCACGGTGGAGCTGTCGGAATTCGAGCATGTGATCCGCGGCAAAGGCTATATCAGGGACATCAACGATCTCGGCAATGTCGTGCTCAAGGCTGACAAGGGCACGCCGGTGCTGCTGCGCGATGTGGCTCGCGTTGAGCTCGGCCCCGACGAGCGGCGGGGCATCACCGAGCTCAATGGCGAAGGCGAGGTGACGAGCGGCATCATCTTGCAGCGGTTCGGCATGAACGCGCTCGACGTGATCAACAACGTCAAGAAGCGGTTTGCGGAGATCGCGACCAGCCTGCCGAATTCGGTCGAGATCGTGCCGGTCTACGACCGCTCCAACCTGATCTACGCCGCCATCGATACGCTCAAGCGGACGCTGCTCGAGGAAAGCCTCGTGGTGGCGCTGGTCTGCTTCGTGTTCCTGCTGCATGTGAGGAGCGCGCTGGTCGCCATCCTGATGCTGCCGGTCGGCGTTCTGATGGCATTCGGCGCCATGAAGTTCTTCAGCATCGGCTCCAACATCATGAGCCTCGGCGGCATCGCGATCGCGATCGGCGCCATGGTCGATGCCGCGATCGTCATGATCGAGAACGCCCACAAGCATCTCGAACGCGCCAAGCCGGGCAAACCGCGCCTCGAAATCCTGACCGAGGCCGCGTCCGAGGTCGGGCCGGCCCTGTTCTTCAGCCTCCTGATCATCACCGTCTCCTTCATGCCGATCTTCACGCTGGAGGCGCAGGAGGGGCGGCTGTTCAGTCCGCTCGCCTTCACCAAGACCTTCGCGATGGCGGCGGCAGCACTGCTCTCGGTCACGCTGGTGCCGGCGCTGATGGTGATCTTCGTGCGCGGCAAGATCGTTCCGGAGCACAAGAATCCGATCAACCGTTTCCTGATCTTCATCTACCGTCCGGTAATTCACGGAGTGCTGCGCGCAAAAGCGCTTGTGGTGCTGCTCGCAATTGGCGTGCTGGCGGTATCGATCTGGCCGGCAAGCCGTCTCGGTACCGAGTTCATGCCCAACCTCAACGAGGGAACGCTGCTCTATATGCCGACCACGCTGCCGGGAATTTCCGTGACAAAGGCGGCCGAGCTGATGCAGATGCAGAACCGGATCATCCGCGCGTTCCCTGAAGTGGCTTCGGTCTACGGCAAGGTGGGAAGGGCGGCTACCGCGACTGATCCGGCGCCGACGGAGATGTTCGAGACGGTAATCAATCTCAAGCCCAGGGAGCAATGGCGCGCCGGGCTCACCATCGACCGCCTGATCGCGGAGATGGACAAGGCCCTGCAGTTTCCCGGCGTATCGAACGCCTGGACCATGCCGATCAAGGCGCGCATCGACATGCTCTCGACCGGCATTCGCACACCCGTCGGCGTCAAGGTCATCGGCACCGATCTGGTTGAGATCGACAGGCTTGCAAGGCGGATCGAGCAGGTGCTCAAGGTGGTGCCCGGCACGTCGTCGGCCTATGCCGAGCGCGGCATCGGCGGATACTACCTGGAAATCACCCCCGATCGGCCGGCGCTGGCGCGCTACGGAATGGTGGTCCAGGACGTGCAGGACGCGATTGCCACGGCGCTCGGCGGCCAGACCGTGAC
The DNA here is from genome assembly GCA_023432885.1 of Pseudomonadota bacterium. Taxonomy (GTDB): domain Bacteria; phylum Pseudomonadota; class Alphaproteobacteria; order Rhizobiales; family Xanthobacteraceae; genus Bradyrhizobium. The sequence goes on from JAEZEU010000173.1 coordinate 4,041, forward strand.
TACGACGGTGGAAGGACGGCAGCGATTCGCTGTCAACATGCGCTATCCCCGCGATCTGCGCGACAGCCCGAAGACGATCGCGGACGAGATTTTGGTGCCAATTCCGGTGGGAGGCGCTGTGCCGATCGGCGAGGTCGCAACCGTCAAGCTGGCGCGCGGCCCGACCTCGATCCGCACCGAGAACGGGCAGCTTGCGACCTACATCTACGTCGATATCCGCGACCGCGATCTCGGCGGCTATGTCGCGGAGGCGCAGAGGGCGGTGCAGGCGAGCATCGAATTTCCGGCCGGCACCTACGTGGTCTGGAGCGGTCAATACGAGTATCTCGAGCGCGCCACGGCGCGGCTGAAGATCGTCGTGCCGGTCACGCTGCTGATCATCTTCCTCTTGCTGTACCTCAACTTCCGCTCGGTCACGGAAACCATGATCGTGATGCTGTCGCTGCCGTTTGCGCTGGTCGGCGGGCTCTGGCTGATGTGGTGGGTCGGCTTCAATCTGTCGGTGGCGGTCGCGGTCGGCTTCATTGCGCTTGCCGGCGTCGCCGCCGAGACGGGCGTGGTCATGCTGATCTATCTCAACCACGCTTTCGAGGCGGTCGCCCAGCGCCGCGCCGATCAAGGGCGCGTGTTGACGAAGGCCGATCTCTACGACGCCGTCATGGAGGGTGCCGTCGAGCGGGTGCGGCCGAAGATGATGACAGTGATTGCGATCACGGCAGGGCTGTTGCCGATCATGTGGAGCTCCGGCGCGGGCTCGGAGATCATGCAGCGCATCGCCGTGCCCATGATCGGCGGCATGGTGTCATCCACAGCACTGACACTGGTCGTGATCCCGGCCGTCTTCGGGCTGGTCAAAGGTCGCCGCCTGCCTTCCATCGAACCGGCCGTGCCGTGCGGGGGTAAGCAAGCCCCATGCACCGGAGGTGCCGTCGCGCAGCCGAGTACGGCACGACCGGCCGCGTCACGGTAAAATGACGGGTCGATACGAAAGTCGGCTCTGTCCCTTGGAACCCGGCGCCAGTCAATCGGTTGATCGGAAGTTTACGATGGAGAAGCTCCATGCCTCTTCGCGCCGGCCTACCCGATGCCGTGCCTTACGGCGCTGACCGGACGATCTATATCGTCGTGGATAGTTATGTTTCGTCCGCAAACGGCTCGCAGGAAGCGCAACTGGAGCGCGA
>JAEZEU010000192.1 GCA_023432885.1 Pseudomonadota bacterium
AAGAGTTGATCGAGAAGATCTGGCATGGCCGGCATGTCGCAGAATCGACCCTGACCAGCCGGATCAATGCGGCCCGCAAGGCCGTCGGCGACAGCGGCGCCGAGCAGGCGCTGATCCGCACCATCGCCCGCAAGGGATTCCGCTTCGTCGGCGCGGTGCAGACCGGGGCGGAGGATGGCGCGCCGGCCGAACCGGCTGCCACGTATCGTGAATTGGAACCGCAGGCGGCTCTGGCCGACCGGCCGGGCATCGCCGTGCTGCCCTTCATCAACATGAGCGGCGACCGCGCCCAGGAGTATTTTTCCGACGGGATCAGCGAAGACATCATCACCGCGCTGTCAAAGATGCGGTGGTTCTTCGTGATCGCGCGCAACTCATCGTTTGTCTACAAGGGCCGCTCGGTCCACATCAGCGAGATCGCGCGCGAGCTCGGCGTGCGCTATGTCGTCGAGGGCAGCGTGCGCCGCAGCGGTGACCAGGTTCGCATTTCCGCGCAGCTCAACGATGTCACGACCGGCAGCCATCTCTGGGCCGAGCGCTACGACCGCCGCATCGAGGACGTCTTCGCCGTGCAGGACGAGATCACGGAAGCGATCGTCGCCGCGGTCGAGCCGCATCTCTATGCCGCCGAAAGTTTTCGCGCCCAGCAGAAGCCGCCGGGCAGCCTCGATGCCTGGGACCTGGTGATGCGCGCGCTCTCCCATTACTGGCGGGTGACGCGGCAGGACAACACGGTGGCGCAGGCGTTGCTGGAAAAGGCGATCGAGATCGATCCCCGTTACGGCAAGGCGCTGGGCCTGCTCGCCAACAGTCGCATCTTCGGCGCCCATATGGGCTGGGCCAGCATGGACAGCGTGCTGCCGATCGCAATACGTGAGGCGCTCGCCGCGGTAGAGGCCGACAGCGAGGATGCATGGGCGCATATCGGGCTTGCCTACTCCTATCTGTTCTCGCGTCGCTTCGACGACGCCATTGCCGAGTTCGAGCTGGCGCTGCGACTCAATCCGAACTTTGCGTTCGCGCATGCTTTCTATGCGGTGACGCTGTGCTATGCGGGCCGCTATGAAGAAGGCGATGTCGCGATCCGACGCGCGCTGCGGCTGAGCCCGCGCGACCCGATGGCCGCCATTTATCAGGGGGTCGGCTCCTACATCCAGTTTGCCTCTCGCCAATATCACGAAGCGATCAAGTTCGCGCGCGAGTCGCTGCGGCAGCGATCGGATTTCGTCGGCGCGCACCGCGTGCTGACGGCGGCGGCCGGCATGCTGGGAGATCGCGAGCTCTCCGCGCTGGCCCTGCAGGGGCTGCGCCAGGCGCAGCCGAACATTTCGCTGGAATGGATCGCCCGCCAACTGCCGATGAAGCTCGCCGAAGACCGCGAGCACTATCTCGACGGCCTGCGCCGGGCGGGACTGAAATAGATTGGCGGCTCAAACCGAAAGGGAGCGGACATTTGCCTGTGCGCCCCCCTGCCGCCGCCGCAAGAACGGCTAGTCCGTAACCATCTCGCCGCTGCCGCCGAACTCGGACGGAAAGTCCTTCAGTTTTGGCAGACCGTCGTGCATCGGCAGCACCGTCTCCGCATAGTTGACGTGCACGGCCGGCGCGAATGCGAGCGTCGGGAGGGTCGCCGCGAAGACGTCGACCAGCCCGAGCGGCGGATGATTGGTCATCAAGTGCCCGCCGCACTTCCTGCAGAATTTACGTTCGCTGACCGGCGTCTTGGTGAAAGTTGCGACATGCTGCTCACCGGCGGTGATTCGCACCGCCTCAGGTTTCCAAAGGCTGAAGGCATTCACCGGCCCGCCCGACCAGGAACGGCACGAGCGGCAGTGGCAGTAGCCCATCGCCTCCGGGGCGCCGCGGACCTCGATCGCGACGGCGCCGCAGAAGCAGTTACCGATATGGGTCATGGCTGTTCTCTCCGCCTTGCGCTCTCTTCACGTCGTCTTGCGCCAGGGAATGAGCATCGAGACGCGCTGCTTGTATTCGCGATACTGGTCTCCGAACATCTCGGTCAGATCCTTCTCCTCCAGCCAGATCCCGACCAGGATGTAGGCCGTGGTCACGCCAGCGAACAGCAGATGGCCCACGGTCATGACCGGCGCGGCCCAGAAGGCAATGATGAAGCCGAGATAGAGCGGATGACGCACGAACTTGTAGAGCAGCGGCGTGCGGAATCGCGGCGGCGCTACTTGCTTGTCGAGGAGATGGTTGACGACTTGCGATAAGCCGAACAGCTCGAAATGATTGATGAGGAAGGTGCTCATGAACACCAGCACCCAGCCGACGAGCGAGAGCAGTGCGACCGCGACTGCGATATCGTGATCGCCGACCTGCCAGACGACCGTCGGAATCGGGCGCCACTGCCAAAAGAGCAGCAACAGGCACGCGCTCGACACCAGCACGTAAGTAGAGCGCTCGATCGGCTTGGGAACGTATTGCGTCCACCACGCCTTGAAGCCCCTTCGCGCCATCACGCTGTGTTGTACGGCGAACAGCGACATCAGGAGTAAATTCACGACAATGGCTTCGAGCGTGGAAGTGTTGGTGCCGCTGTCGATGCTCTTCGGCACGACCAGCCCCATCACGAAGCCGATGGCATAGAGAATAGTGACGAAAAATACCAAATAGGATGCGATTCCGTAGAGGAATGCGATGAACTTGAACAATCTGGAGCCCGAGAAATCCGGGCCGATGGTATGGACTTGGGACATGAATAGCTCCGTTGGGCAGCTCAATTGAAGCGAAGAAAATCGGCAATTGACGGCTGCAGCATGCCGTAGTCAGCTGCCCAAGGCTTTTCCGGATAATTGTCCTTTTCCTGAGATATTCCTGATTTTTGCTTGAGAAGCGGAAGCTGAGTGTCCCGTGCGATTTCGCTTTGAAAATCACGAACTTGACAGCGAGCTGCGGGAGCTGACCCGGAACGGCGTCACGATATCCGTGCAACCTCAGGTGTTCGACCTGCTGCTGTTCCTGGTCGAACACCGCGACCGCGTCCTCAGCAAGGACGACCTTGTTGCCCGAGTCTGGGACAACCGGCCGATCTCGGATTCGGCGCTGAACAGCCGGATCAATGCCGTGCGCAAGGCGCTCGGGGATGACGGCAAGGCGCAGCGCCTGATCCGAACCATCCCGCGCAAGGGCTTTCGCTTCGTCGGCGAGTGCGTGGAAATCGCCTCTCCGGCGCAAGCCGCAGCAGCGCCGGCCGCCATCATCGTCCCCGACCGCCCGGCCATCGCCGTGCTCGCCTTCAACAATATGAGCGACGACCCGGATCAGGATCATTTCTGCGACGGAATCAGCGAGGACATCCTGACTGCGCTTTCCAAGGTGCGTTGGTTCTTCGTGATCGCCCGCAATTCTTCCTTCACCTACAAGGGCAGGAACGTTCACGTCAGGCAGATCGCGAGCGAGCTGGGGGTCCGGTATGTCGTCGAGGGCAGCGTGCGCAAGGCCGCCGATCGCGTCCGCATCACGGCCCAGCTCAACGACGCCACCACCGCCAGCCACCTTTGGGCCGAGTATTTCGACCGCAAGCTGGTCGATGTCTTCGCCGTGCAGGACGAGATCACCAACGCCATTGTGGCCGCGGTCGAACCGCACATCTATGCGGCGGAGAATTTCCGCGCGCAACGCAAGCCGCC
>JAEZEU010000211.1 GCA_023432885.1 Pseudomonadota bacterium
GCAGCGATGATGGTGAAGGGAATCCAGAGCGAGGCGACGGAGAACATGGGGCGACCGGCTGGCAGGACGGCCACCGTGCCGGGCGTACGCAGCGCGGTCAACGGGAAAGGCGCATGACAGGATTGCGTGGGCGCTTTCTCACTCCCTCGCGCGTTCTTGCAGGCAGAGGATTGGGCGGGGAGTTTGCTCGCACAAGAGGTGAGGGACCGACTAGTGGAGATTCCCCTCGTGCGCCGCGCAAGCGTAGCGACCTTTCCCGCGTGCGGAGGCCAAGGAGACTACATCTCCTCAGCGACCACCATGTAGTTGACGTCCATGTCGGCGGAGAGGCTCCATTTGTCGGCGAAGGGGCTGTAGACCACGCCGGTCTCCTCGGTGATGGCGAGCCCGCTTGCCGCGAGATGGCGGGCAAGCTCGTCGGGGGTGACGAACTTGTTCCACTCGTGGGTGCCGCGCGGCAGCCAGCGCAGCACATACTCGGCGCCGACGATGGCCAGCGCAAAGCTCTTCCAGTTGCGATTGATCGTGGAGACCACCATCAGCCCGCCGGGCTTGAGCATCGCCGCGCAGCGGGAAAGGAACGTGCCGACATCGGCGACATGCTCGACCACCTCCATCGCCAGCACGATGTCGAAGCGCTCGCGATGATCGATCTCTTCCACCGTGGTGCAGCGGTAGTCGATCGACAGATGCCCCTTGTCGGCATGCAGCCGGGCGGCCGCGATGTTGGTGGCGGAGGGATCGATGCCGATCACCTGCGCGCCCAGCCGCGTGAACGGCTCGCACAACAGCCCCGCGCCGCAGCCGATGTCGAGCATGCGCAAGCCCGACAGGCAGTTCAGGCTCCGGGCGTTGCGCGAAAATTTCCGGCATGCGGCGTCGCGAATGTAGGCGAGCCGCAGCGGATTGATCTTGTGCAGCGGCGCCATCTTGCCTTTGGGGTCCCACCATTCGGCCGACAGCTTCGAGAATTTCGCCACCTCGGCCGGATCGACCGTGGATCCCGTGGCGCCAGTAGAATTCGAACTCGTTGACATGTCGCGCCAGCCTCTATCGCGCGGTGATGGAATTGCGGAACGCCAGCGGAGAGGCAATGGTCCGGATGGTTTCCCTGCCTTCGCCCACGCCCATGATGGTGACGTCGCCGAAATCGAAGATGCGGCCTGCGATGGACTGCCTGACGTCGACGCTCTCGACCTTGTCGAGACTCATCTCGAAGGTCTTGCGCGAGATGAAGCCTGTCTTGTGCACGAGGCGCAAATTGGTCACGTCGGTCTCGGTGGTCCAGCGGTGGAACCAGGCGGTCACCGTCTTGTAGACCGCGATCAGCGCCACGACAGCGGCCACCGCCCAGCACACCACGATCAGCGGGCTGCCCGCGGGAACCATACCCGATACAACCAGAAAGATAGCAGCCACAATCCAGAGCAGGATTGCCGGCCCGAAGAATATCCAGTGTGCATTGGTGGAATACAGCACTTTTTCCCCGGGCTGCAGGATATCGTCGATATAACGCCCCATACGATCAATCCAGTTGTCCCTGCATCCCCGTCACCTTCGTGCCACAGGCCGCGTCGGGCGGCTCTGGACATTACAGGAACCCGCTTGCCCCCGGCCGCGCCCGTATGTATACGCGCGTTTCAGTGGCTGCGCTGCCGGTTTTAAGCCAGCTGCCTTACTTATCCTTATATGAGGAATGCACGCGTCGTCATGGGCCGCCTCGTGATGAAATTCGGCGGCACGTCCGTCGCCAACATCGACCGCATCCGCAATGTCGCGCGCCATGTGAAGCGCGAGGTGGACGCCGGCCACGACGTCGCAGTCGTGGTGTCGGCGATGTCCGGCAAGACGAACGAACTGGTGGCCTGGTGCAGCGACGCCTCTCCCATGCATGATGCGCGGGAATATGACGCCGTGGTGGCATCCGGCGAACAGGTGACGTCCGGCCTGCTGGCGATCGTGCTGCAGGGCATGGGCATCCAGGCCCGCTCCTGGCAGGGCTGGCAGATCCCGATCAAGACCAGCGACGCGCACGCCTCGGCACGTATCCTCGAGATCGACGGCTCCGAGATCATTCACCGCTTCAAGGACCGCAAGGAAGTGGCCGTCATCGCCGGCTTCCAGGGCATCAATCCGCAGACGGGCCGCATCACCACGCTCGGCCGCGGCGGTTCCGACACTTCGGCGGTGGCGATTGCGGCGGCTATCCGCGCCGACCGCTGCGACATCTATACCGACGTCGATGGCGTCTACACCACCGATCCGCGCGTGGTGCCGAAGGCGCGCCGGCTCGACAAGATCGCGTTCGAGGACATGCTGGAGCTGGCCTCGCAGGGCGCCAAGGTCTTGCAGGTACGCTCGGTGGAACTCGGCATGGTGCACAACATGCCGATATTCGTACGCTCCAGCTTCGACAAGCCGGAAGATATCGACCCGCACGGCACGCCGCCGGGCACGCTGATCTGCAGCGAGGAGGAAATCATGGAAAGCCACGTCGTCACCGGCATTGCCTTCTCCAAGGACGAGGCACAGATTTCCGTGCGCCAGATACAGGACAAGCCGGGCGTCGCGGCCGCGATCTTCGTGCCCCTGGCGGCGGCCAACATCAATGTCGACATGATCGTGCAGAACGTCTCGGAGGACGGCAAGACCACCGACCTCACCTTTACGGTGCCGGCGGCGGACTACAACCGCGCCAGGGAAACCATCACCGCGTCGAAGGCGAAAATCGGTTATGACCGGCTCGACAGCGCGACCGACGTGGCAAAGGTCTCGGTGATCGGCAGCGGGATGCGCAGCCATGCCGGCGTCGCCGCCAAGGCGTTCGCCGCGCTTGCCGAGCGACAGATCAACATCCGCGCCATCACGACTTCGGAAATCAAGTTTTCGGTGCTGATCGACGCCGCCTACACCGAGCTTGCAGTCCGCACGCTGCACACGCTCTACGGGCTCGACCAAGTTTAGAAAAACTTTCTCTTAGCGGCCGCAGCATCGGCCCCACAGAGACGTTATTGCCTCTGGCAGGCGTTTTGCTTGGCAAAACTGCCTTTGATTGTTTATACGGCCTGATAGGTGAGCTGCCGCAAACTGTGCCACAGTTTTGCTGTTCCCGATTCGGCCGGGATGGAGCTCGCGCCTGCGCTGAAATGAATAAAATTGTTGTTTTGTCTGAGTATTCCGCCAGCGGCCGGCCAGGCGGTAGGCTGGCCCTGCGGGGGAGGATTGGCTGATCATGCGGAGCGCGTCGGGAGGTCCCCGCGTCTTGCTGAGACGGCTCCGCGAAACCATGGCGGAGCAAGTCTCCGCACAGGAACGCCTTGACAAGATCGTGGTGCTGATCGCGGCCAACATGGTGGCCGAGGTCTGCTCCTGCTACGTGCTGCGCATCGACAACACGCTCGAGCTCTACGCCACCGAAGGTCTGAAGCGCGAAGCCGTGCACCGCACAGTATTGAGCGCGCATGAGGGCCTCGTCGGCCTCGTCGCAAGCGAGGCGACGCCATTAAACCTCTCGGACGCGCAGAGCCACCCGGCGTTCTCGTACCGGCCGGAAACCGGCGAAGAAATCTACCACTCCTTCCTTGGCGTGCCGATCCTGCGCGCCGGCAACACGCTCGGCGTGCTCGTCGTGCAGAACCGCGCCAAGCGCACTTACGTCGAAGAAGAGGTCGAGGCGCTGCAGACCACCGCCATGGTGCTGGCGGAGATGATTGCGTCCGGCGAATTGTCGGCCCTGGCGCAACCCGGCGCCGAGCCCGCCGCCCGGCACTCCCTGCACAAGAGCGGCACCACCCTCTCCGAAGGCATCGCACTCGGTCACGTCGTGCTGCACGAGCCGCGCGTCGTCATCACCAACTATATTGCCGAGGATCTGCCGAAGGAGATCAAGCGGCTCGATGCGGCGCTGGCAAAACTGCGCGCCGATCTCGACCGCATGCTGGAGCGCGGCGACGTCGCCGACGGCGGCGAGCACCGCGACGTGCTGGAAGCCTA
>JAEZEU010000263.1 GCA_023432885.1 Pseudomonadota bacterium
CGCGACTGCACCGAGGGGTGGGTGGCGAACAGGTCGGCAAAGCCCTCGCGCGGATTGTCGACGCAGAGCTCCATCACCGCCGAGGTCGCGCCCGGCAGTTCGCCGCGGCCCTCGATCTTGCGCAGCGCCGATATCATGGCGTCGGGATTTTTCGTCAGCTCGACGGAGCCGGCGTCCGCCAGGTACTCGCGCGAGCGCGACAGAGCAAGTTTCACCACCTGCGACAGCAGCCACGCCAGCACGATCAGTGCAATCGCGACGATGACCACGATGACGGCGCCTCCGCCGGAGCTCTTGCTGTCGCTGCGCGACGAGGATGAACCGGAGGACGATGACGAGGAGGACCAGCCGCCGCTGCCGCTCGAGTTCCAGCTCAGGTTGCTGAACACCCGGAAGAACAGCTCGCCGAAGAAGCCGACCACGCCGGCGATGATGACCGCGACCACCATCAGCTGCACGTCGCCGTTGCGGATATGGGTAAGCTCGTGACCGAGCACGGCCTCCATTTCCTGGTCGTTCAGCGCCTTGATGAGGCCTGTTGTGACAGTGATGGAATACTGCCTCCGGTTCAGCCCGCTCGCGAACGCATTCAGCGCCGGGCTGTCCATGATCTTCAGCTTCGGCATCGGAATGCCACGGGAGATACAGAGATTCTCCAGCAAATTATAGAGCCTCGGCTCTTCCTTTCGTGTCACGGATTCGCTGCCGGTGACGGCATCGATCATGCTCTGGTGGAAGAAGTAGGCGATGAAGATCCATGTGACCGCCACGGCCGACGCCCACGGAAAGGCCGCGATCAGGTCGTGCGCTGCGAGTACGAGATAGTCGCCGGCCCCACGCTGGCTGTTGAGGAAGACCTCCGCCAGCAGCGCGCCGGCATAGACCAGCACGTAGACCAGCAGGAACAACCCGGCGAGCAGCATCATCGAACGAAACTTGTTCGATGCGATATGGGTGTAGAGACCGTAGGCGGCCATCTGCTTTACCACGGGTCATTCCGGGACGCCGCCCAGCGGCGAACCCGGAATCCATAACCACCATCGGGAGTACGGATTCCGGGCCTGCGCCTTCGGCGCATCCCGGAATGACGAAAGAGGGACATGGCCGGTTCTTAGAACTTCACGGTCGGCACGGCCTCGACTGCGGTGCGGCTGGCGCCGAGATCGTAGAATTCCTTGCGGGTGAAGCCGAACATGCCGGCGAACAGGGCTGCGGGCATCTGCTGGATGCCGGTGTTGTATTCCTGGACCGCGTTGTTGAAGAAGCGGCGGCTCGCGGCGATCTTGTTTTCGAGATCGGACAGCTCGCCGGCGAGCTGCTGGAAGTTGGCGTTGGCCTTGAGGTCCGGATAGGCCTCCGACAGCGCGATCAGCCGGCCAAGTGCGCCGGAGAGCTGGTTCTCGGCGGCGGAAACCTGCGCCGGGCCTTGCGCCGACATTGCGGAATTGCGCGCCTTGATGACATCGTCGAGCGTGCCCCGCTCATGGGAGGCATAGCCCTTCACCGTCTCGACCAGGTTCGGGATCAGGTCATGGCGCTGCTTGAGCTGGACGTCGATGTCGGCGAAGGCCTGGTCGACGCGCTGCCGCAGCGCGACGAGGCGGTTATAGGCGCCGAACGCGAAGAGGACGATGACGACAATGACGCCGAGAAGGATCCAGCCGGACGACATAAGGCAATTCTCCTGGTGGGAAGGACGGGTATCCCTGAACGAAACGGCTGCCGGGCGGCAGCCCGCCGGAAAGTGGGTCTTGTCTTGGTCGGAGGCAAGGCTGGATTAGTTCAAGGAGACCGCGTCACCCCAGCGCCAGCGGCGGGCCTGCGCATAGCCCGCCTTGTCCCGCCGGGGGACTCTTGCCGTTTCGAGGCCATCCGGCGTGCAGAGTTTTGCAATCACTTCGGCCTTGCCGACCGCAGGCTGCGCGAGCACGCGGGAAGGAAGCCGCGGGATCGCGGCGCGCGTCAGCGCGACATAGGCGAATTTCTCGTCCTCGAACGGCACCGCCGCGCCCTTGACCTGCTTGTGGGCGCGGGAGCGCTGCAGACGCTGGGCGAAATGGCACCAGTCGGGCGGCGACAGCGGGCAGGGGCCGTCATGCGGGCAGGGTGCGGCGACATGCGCTCCTGCGGAGATCAATTGCTGCCGGATGGCAATGATCCGCGCATAGCCAGCAGGCGTGCCGGGCTCGATCACCAGCAGCGTGTCGCGCGTCTTCTCCCACGTCAGCGCCGCGAGCGAAGTCCGTTCAGCCTCGTTCATCTCGCCGATGAGGTAGCTCGCCACGACGAGGTCGGCGGCTTCCGCCTTCGCCAGCAGCGCACGCGCATCGCCGCGCTGATAGGTGATCTCGTGGTTGCCGTCACCGGCAAGCTCGAGCGCCAGTTTGCGCAGCGCATCGTTGGCATCGAGCAGTGTGAACGATTGTAGCGAAGGGAACACCTCGACCGCCGCCCATGTCGCCGTGCCGGGGCCGGCACCAATGTCGAGCAGGCTGACCGGTGCAAAGTCACCGCGGATGCCCCGCAGCGCGTTCAGACTCGCGATATCGGCCGCATAGGTCGCCGGCATCCGTGCCAGTGCATAGGCGAGCGCATCGATCTCGTTCTTGATGACGCCGGAGTTGCCGCCGTCGCGATAGGCTTTGGAGATCGCGGCCGCCCGTTCGGCAGCTGCGCTGCGCGAGACGCCTTGCAGCCTTGCTTCCAGCGCCGCCCGCAAGCGCGCGGGAAGGTCGGGCGAAGCCGCGCGCGACGTCACGCCACGTCGAGGATTTTGACTGCGTTCTCGAGATCGACCGAGACCAGTTGCGACACGCCGCGTTCGGCCATGGTCACGCCGAACAGCCGGTTCATCCGCGCCATGGTGATCGGATTGTGCGTGATGATGATGAAGCGCGTCTCGGTGGAGCTCGTCATTTCGTGCAGCAGATTGCAGAAGCGCTCCACGTTGTGGTCGTCGAGCGGCGCGTCGACCTCGTCCAGCACGCAGATCGGCGAGGGGTTGGTGAGGAACACCGCGAAGATCAGCGCCAGCGCCGTCAGCGCCTGTTCGCCGCCCGAGAGCAGCGACAGCGTCTGCGGCTTCTTGCCCGGCGGTTTTGCGATGATCTCGAGGCCAGCCTCCAGCGGATCGTCGCTCTCGATCAGGTGCAGCGCGGCCTCGCCGCCGCCGAACAGCTCGACGAACAGGCGCTTGAAATGGCTGTTGACGGTCTCGAACGAGGCCAGCAGCCGCTCGCGCGCCTCGCGGTTGAGGCTCTGGATGCCCTGGCGCAGCCGCTTGATGGCCTCCACCAGATCGTCGCGCTCGGTGGCGAGCGCAGTGTGCTGGGTCTCGACCTCGCGCAGCTCTTCCTCGGCGCGCAGGTTGACCGCGCCGAGCCGCTCGCGGTCGCGGCGCAGCTTCTCGAGGTTCTCCTCGATTTCCGGCAGCGGCGGCAGCTCCGTGCCTTCCCCGATCTCGGCAAGGCCGGCGACGGCGGACGGCTCGCATTCGAGCATGTCGTGGATTTCGCGCTCGATGTCGGCAAGGCGGCGCTTGGTGCCTTCCAGGCGCTCCTCGGCGCGCGCCGTCGCCTCGCGCGAGGCGGAGAGGGCTTCGAGCGAAGTCTTCGCAGCGCGGTCGGTCTGGGCCATCGCCGTCTCGGCGGCGGCCAGCGCATCGGCGGAAGCCTGACGGTCCTTCTCGGCAAATTCGATCTCGGAGATCAGTGCACTGCGCTTCTCGGCGAACACTTCCGGCGCATTCGCCAGTTCCTCGCGCTCGGCGGTGAGCTCGGCGGTGCGCGCCTGCACGGTCTCGATCTGCGAGGCCGCGCTCGCCTTGCGGTTGGCCCAGTCGTTGCGCTCGGCGAGGATCGCCTGCAGGCGCCGGTCGGCGAGCTCTGCCTCTCGGGCCAGGGCCTGTGCCTCGGCGCGGACCTGTGCAGCGGAACGGCGATGGCCGTCGATCTCGGCGCGGACGGCGGCGAGTTTCGTCTCGGCCTCGAGGCTGGCCGGCAATTCGTCGAGCGCGGCGGTCGCGCCCTGGTGGGCGGCCTCGGCCTCGGTGCGGTCGGCGGTGAGGCGGCTGCGCGCTTCCGTCAGCGCCGAGCGGCGCGCAGCGTGGCGGTTGATCTCGCGCTCGGCCGCGGCATGCCGCTCGCGCGCGGCATCGGATTCGCGCTGCGCGGCGCGCCAGGCCTCGCGCGCGGCGGACTCCGCGCTCGCGGCCGCCTTCTGCTCGGCCTCGGCATTCTCCAGCGCCTGCCGCATGGCAGCGGCATCGAGCTTGGCCTGCTCCAGCTCGTTCTCGATATCGACGAGGCGGGCGCGCTCGGCGAGCCGCCGCGCTGCGCCGGTCGGCGCATGGGCTGCGGCGACAAAGCCGTCCCAGCGCCAGACGTCGCCCTCGAGCGATACCAGCCGCTGTCCGGTCTTCAGCTGCGCGACGAGTTCGGCGCCGCGTTCCTTGGCGACGACGCCGATCTGCGCGAGGCGGCGCGACAGTTCAGCGGGGGCCTGCACGTGATTGGCCAGCGGCTCCACGCCCTCCGGCAGCGAGGGATCCTGCATGTCCGCGTTGGCGCTGGTCCAGCGCATCGGTGCGGACGGATCGACCGGTGCGTCGAGATCGTCGCCGAGCACGGCGCCGATCGCCTTTTCATAGCCCTTGGTGACCGTGATGCCGTCGATGATCGGCGGCCACAAGTTCTTGGTCTGGACATTGACGAGTTTGGAAATGGTGCGCGCCTCAGTCTCCAGCCGCTGCACACGCTTGTCGGCTTCGGCCAGAGGCGAGCGGCTGGCATCGAGCGTGGCGCGGGCGGCGACGTGGGCGGCTTCGCTGGCCTGCGAAGCGGCTTCGGCCTGGGCCAGGTTCTGCTGCGCGGTGGTCATCGCAATCGAGAGCGTGGCGAGATCGCCGAGCCCGCCGGTCTCCTGCGCGAGCTTTTGTTCGTCGCGTTCGACGTTGGCGATTTCCTGGTCGAGTCGCGCCAGCCGGTCGCGATGGCCGCGCATGGCGGCTTCGAGCTGGTTGCGCTTCGCGGTGAGGTCGGCCAGCGCCGTGGTCAGTTCGGAGAAAAGGCGTTCGGAGGCGGCGAGGGTGGCCTCGGCTTCCGCCACGCGCTCGTCGACGCCGGAGCGCTTCTCGACGCGCGTCTTGATTTCTTCCTTCAGCTCCGCGTCCTCGGTGTCGAGGCGCTGCAACGCCAGATCCGCGTCGGCGATCTGCTGCTGCTCGCGGGCAATGTCAGAGGCAAATTGCATGAGGCGGCGGTCGAGCTCGGCAACGCGCTCCTTCGCCCGCTGCTCCTCGCGGTCGAGCATTTCGCGTGTATTGGTCAGGCGCTGCAGGCCGGCGGCGGCGCGGGCTTCTGCATCGCGCAGGGCAGGGAGCTCGGCGGCGCGCTCGGCCTGGATGCGGGCGGCTTCGGCCTGCTCGCGGGTGCGCTCGGCCATCTCGCGTACCGCGACGTCGTGGGTGTGGCCTGCCTCGGCGACGTCGGCATTGGCGCCGACCCAGCGCAGGTGGTACAGCATGGCTTCCGCCTTGCGCACCTTCGCCGCGACCTCGCGGTAGCGGATCGCCTGCCGCGCCTGCCGTTTCAGGCCCTCCATTTGGCCGGCGAGCTGACCGATCACGTCCTCGACGCGGGTGAGGTTGGTCTCGGCGGCCTTGAGGCGAAGTTCCGCTTCGTGCCGGCGCGCATGCAGGCCGGCGACGCCCGCGGCGTCTTCCAGCACGCGGCGGCGCTGCTCGGGTTTGGCTTGGATGATCTCGCCGATCTTGCCCTGGTGAACCAGCGCCGGCGAACGCGCGCCGGTCGCAGCATCCGCGAACAGGAGCTGCACGTCGCGGGCGCGCACGTCGCGGCCGTTGATGCGATAGACGGAACCCGCCTCGCGCTCGATGCGACGGGAGATTTCCAGGATCTGGCTGTCGTTGACGGCGGCGGGCGCAGAGCGATCGGAATTGTCGATCGTCATGACGACTTCGGCGTGGTTGCGCGCCGGGCGGTTGCCGGAACCCGCGAAAATCACCGCATCCATGTCGGCGGCGCGCAGCGATTTGTGCGAGGTCTCGCCCATCGCCCAGCGCAGCGCCTCGACCAGGTTCGACTTGCCGCAGCCGTTCGGGCCGACCACGCCGGTGAGGCCCGGCTCGATCATGAAGTCAGTCGGCTCGACGAAGGACTTGAAACCGTGGAGGCGGAGGCGCGTGAGTTTCATAGGCGCAAATCTCTCTTGGCCGGGCGCGAATCTCCCTGCCGTGACAATACCATAGAAGGCAATGTCGAGGTGTGGTCGAGTCGCGTCATGCGGCTCTCATGGGCCGCGACAATGGCCGGGCCGTGGCGGAAGGGCAACCGCGGGAAGTGGCTTTTCCCAAGCCTTTTACGGGGCTTACCGGCGACTGTGAATCGGGACCGCCAACGGCCTGCGAATCAGGTCTTCAACAACGAATTGATGCGCTTGCTGAATTCCTCGAACGTCTGTTCGCCCTTCACCATCTCGCCGTTGATGAAGAAGGTCGGTGTCGAATTCACCTTCAATACCTCGTTGGCGTATTTCTGGTCGGCGGCGATCTTGTCGAGCAGCGCCTGGTCTTTCAGGCAGTCCTCGACCTGCTGCTGGCTCAGCCCGGCCTGCTTGCCAATGCGAATCAGGGTCTCCGTGGTGTTCTTCAGCACCCACTCATTTTGCTGGCGGAACAGCATGTCGATCACCGCAAAAAATTTGCCGGCGTCATCCTTGGCGATGCAGCGCGCCAGCATCGAGCCCGCGGCGGCCTTGATGTCGAGCGGGAATTCGCGGAACACGAAGCGGATCTTGCCGGTGTCGATGTATTCGGACTTGATCTTCGGGAACACATTTTCCGTGAATGCCGCGCAATGCGGGCAGGTCATCGAGGCGAATTCGGTGACGGTGACCGTAGCGTTGGCCGGGCCCAAAGCCATGTCGGGCAGCGATACGGGCTTGGCGACATCGGCGGCGGACTGCGCCATCGCCTCGGTGATCAGGCGCATCGGCGAAAAACCGGCGAGCAGACCAAGCCCGGTCAGCGAAAGGGCGGCGGTGAAAGCGCGGCGCGTGAGGATCAAGATCGGCTCCCGGGATATTCGAAATTTACACAAAGGACCTGCGGAAAGTCGCCTTCCGCTAGCTTGAAACCACAAATGTGGCAATGGCACGCTGGCGGGGGAGGACCCGGAGGGACTCAATTTCGCTTGATTGCGGCTCCGAGCCGCGCCAGCGCGTCCTTCAGCGCCTCGTCCTCGACGGCCGACAGGGTCTTGGCGACCTCTGCCACCGCCTTGGGGTCCGGCGGCCGGAGCCGGGCGGGCCGTTCCCGGCGCGACAGCGGCGCTTGGCGCAGCGCCAGCCGGCCGACCGCGTGCCAGCCGAAAAAGCGGTTGACCCGCTCCAGCAGCATGTCGGACTTGTGCTGGATTTCCAGCGCAGCCGGTCCCTCCACCCGCAGCACCAGCGTCGCCGGCTCCTGCGGCTGTCCCTCCACCGGCCGCGGCCATTGTATTTTCAATGGCTCCGCATGGCGGGCAATGTCAGGGCCTGCGATTTCTGTCCAGCGCGTGACAAGCTCGCGCGCGGCAAAACCTTGCTTGGCGTACGCCTCGGAAAAGACGTCGCCGAGCAGGACAGAGAGCGGCTTGGCGCTGACGGGGCCGGGCTTGGACATGGTTGCGACTATAGCAGGGATATCCAGCACGCGTCATGGCCGGGCTCGTCCTGGTCGGTCCGGCCTCCACGCGCGAAGAAAAACGGGGATGCCCGCGTCAAGCGCGGGCATGACGTGGAGAGATTCGTTGTCCGCCGATACACTGGGCGCATGAGAGCCACTGCCGTCAAAGCAAGGACCACCGGGCCGGCGGATCGCCCCGCGCTGCTGCTCGACTGGTACGACCGGCACCGGCGGCGCCTGCCATGGCGTGCGCGGGCAGGCGAGCGGCCCGATCCGTACCGCGTCTGGCTTTCCGAGATCATGCTGCAGCAGACCGGCGTCAAAACCGTCGGGCCCTATTTCGAGAAATTTCTGGCGCGCTGGCCGGATGTCACGGCGCTCGCGCGCGC
>JAEZEU010000302.1 GCA_023432885.1 Pseudomonadota bacterium
GCGCAATCCATCACCACAAGCTCGATGTCGTGGCCCTTGATGAGGCCGAGCACTTCCTCGACCTTGCCCTTGCCGAGATAGGTGGCCGGCCTGATCTGGGTGACGGGAGCAACCATCGCATCCACGACCGTCAGGTCGATGGCGCGCGCCAGCCCCTCGGCTTCCTCCAGCCGGGCCTCGGAGTCGCGGACAGCCGAATTCGTTTGCGCATCGGCATCGCCGCGGCGCAATCGCATATAGGGGCCGATGACGATCACCCGCCCGGTGGATTTACCCCCGTCCGACCGCGGACGGTCGGTCGCCCCGCCAAAAGTTCGGGGTTCCAATCAGGTCTCTCTCAAGCCGATTCCTCGCCGCCCTCGAACAACTGGATCGGAGCCCCCGGCATGATGGTCGAGATCGCATGCTTGTAGACAAGCTGCGAATGCCCATCGCGCCGGAGCAGAAGGCAGAAATTGTCGAACCAGGTGACAATCCCCTGCAGCTTCACTCCATTGACCAGAAAAATCGTCAGTGGCGTTTTGGTTTTGCGAACGTGATTAAGGAAGGTGTCTTGTAGGTTTTGTGCGCGGTCTGCCGCCATTTTTTATCCCGCAGTCTTGTTGCTTTTATTTATTGCACCGGCGGCAGCCCTCTTTTGGAGCCGTTCGCCGGGTGCCGCCTCCCCCTGAGATCCCCCTCCTGAGGCGCGGCGGTACGATTAGAAGGCAGGTGCAGATATTAGGCAAGCCAGTTCACGCCCGCCCGGGGGCAAACGTGGAGGCCTTTCCCCTAAGGTCTCGAAAAGAGACGAATATTCTCAAGCATCTGCATGGACCGGCGGCGACGGCGGGCACATTCCCGGCCGACGCGCCGCCGAATCCCGAGCTTAGCCTACGCCAAGCGCCTTCAGTTTGCGATGGAGTGCCGAGCGTTCCATACCGACAAATTCCGCTGTGCGAGAGATGTTGCCCGAGAACCGGCTGATTTGGGCAATGAGGTAATCCCGCTCGAAGACCTCCCTCGCCTCGCGCAGCGGAAGGCCCATGATGTGCTCGCCGTTATTGCTGGTGGGCATCGCCGGCACCATGGAGCCGACGTCCGGCGGCAGCATGTCGGCGGTGATAATCACCTCGGGGCCGCCGCTCGCCAGAATCATCACGCGCTCTACGTTGTTGCGGAGCTGGCGGACGTTGCCCGGCCAGACATGCGACTGCAGCACTGCCATCGCGTCCTGGCCGATCTGCCGCTTCGGCAGGCCGCTGGCCGCCGAGATCTGGTCCATGAAATAGTCGATCAGTTCGGGGATGTCCTCGCGGCGTTCCGAGAGCGGTGGCACGCGGATCGGCACCACCGAAAGCCGATGATAGAGGTCCTCGCGGAACCGCCCGGCCGCGATCTCCTCCTCCAGGTTTCGCGCGGTAGAGGAAATGATGCGCACGTCCACGCTGACCTTGGACGTGCCGCCCGAGCGCTGGAAGGTCTGGTCGACGAGCACGCGCAGGATCTTGTTCTGGGTCTCGCGCGGCATGTCGCCGACCTCGTCGATGAACAAAGTGCCGCCATGAGCCTCTTCCAGAGCGCCGGCCTTGCGCGGTTCGCCGCCATTGGTCTGCTCGACGCCGAACAACTCGACTTCCATCCGCTCCGGCGTGATGGCGGCCGCGTTGATCACGACGAACGGACCATCGGCGCGGCTCGACATGTTGTGCAGCGTACGCGCAGCCAGTTCCTTGCCCGCGCCGGACGGGCCGACGATCATGATGCGGCTGTTGGCCTTGGCAGCGCGGTCGATGGTCTGGCGCAGCTGGTTCATGCAGGCGGACCGGCCTGTCAGCACACTGGCGGCGGGCGCGAGCTGCTTCAGTTCCTTCACCTCCCGCTTCAGCCGCGAGGTTTCCAGCGCGCGATTGGCCACCAGGATCAGCCGGTCCGACTTGAAGGGCTTTTCGATGAAATCGTAAGCGCCGCGTTTGATCGCTGCGACCGCGGTTTCGATGTTGCCATGGCCGGAAATCATCACGACCGGCAGGTCTGCATTGTCCTTCTTGATCTGCTCCAAAAGCTGCAAGCCGTCGAGCTTGGACCCCTGCAGCCATATGTCGAGGAACACCAGATGCGGCCGGCGGTTGGCAATCTCGGCAAGCGCGGAATCGGAATCGCGCGCGGTGCGCGTGGAAAAACCCTCATCGTCGAGAATGCCGGCCACGAGATCGCGGATATCGGCTTCGTCATCGACAATCAGAATGTCACTGGCCATGGGTTACACCTGTGTTGTCAGCTGCCGGTTTCGGCTTTGATTTTTTCTTCATCATTGGTCGTGGACGCCGGCGCATTGGTTTCGGATCCTAGCGCCTTTGTTTCCTGACCGTGTTCGTCCGACCTCTTCGCGCCGCCGGTGACGGCAAAGCGCAGCCGCATCCAGGCTCCGCGCTGTCCCGCCCGGAAGTCGGAAGCGTCCTTCAGTTCGATGCGTCCGCCATGGTCTTCGAGCACGCGACCGACGATCGCGAGACCGAGGCCTGTTCCCTTCTGGCGGGTTGTCACGTAGGGCTCTAGCAGGCGCTGGCGTGCCACCTTCGGCAGGCCGATACCATTGTCGATGACGTCGATCAAAATATCGTCGTCCTCTCGCTGCGCGACGACATCGATGCGGCCCTTGCCTAGTTCTTCCGGCGGGACCTGTTCGATCGCCTCGGTCGCGTTCTTGATGATGTTGGTCAGCGCCTGCGAGATCAAGCGGCGGTCGAACTGCGCGGGCATCGGAGACTGTTTGATATCGGCCTCGATCTCGAGCTCGGGATGGGCCACCTTCATCAGGAACACCGCCTGGCGGACCACGTCGGCGACGTCCTCGCCTTCCATCACCGGCTTCGGCATGCGGGCAAAGCGCGAGAACTCGTCGACCATGCGCCTGATGTCGTCGACCTGGCGCACGATGGTATCGGTGCACTGCTCGAAGATTTCCTTGTCCTTCACCTCTGTGATGGCCCGCCCGAACTTGCGGCGGATGCGTTCGGCCGAAAGCTGGATCGGCGTCAGCGGATTCTTGATTTCGTGCGCGATGCGGCGGGCGACGTCGCCCCAGGCCGAAGTGCGCTGCGCGCTGACGAGTTCGGTGATGTCGTCGAGCGTGATGATGTAGCTATCGCGCGACTGGCTGGTCTGCTCGGCGCTGACGCGAACCGACAGATTGCGCTCGTGGCCGTCGCGGTTGATCGTGATCTGGCCCTGCACCAGCCTCTGCGTGCCCTCACGCGCCGTCTTCATCATCTCGTCGAGCTCGGGCAGCACCTCGGACAGCGGATGGTCCAGCACTTCGGACTCCGCCTGCCCGATCAGCTTCTCTGCCGAGCGATTGAGAATGCCGATGCTGCCCGACGCATCGACGCCGATGATGCCGGCGCTGGCGGAGGACAGGACCGCTTCGATGAAGCGGCGGCGGCTGTCGATCAACTCGCTCGCATTCACCAGCTCGTCACGCTGGCTGCGCAGTTCCTGCGTCATCTTGTTGAAGGTCTCGCCCAACTGGGCGAGGTCGCCCTCCGATTTCAGCACGGGCACCTGGACATTGAGGTCGCCCGTCGACACGATATTGGCCGCGCTCATCAAACGGCGGATCGGCGCCACGAGGCGGTTGGCGAAGTTGAGCCCGATCAGCACCGAGGCCATCAGGATGGTCAGCGCGATCACCGCGAACATCAGGGCAAACGCCACCTGGATGCCGAGCTTACGCGATTCCAGCGCGGCGTATTCCGCGACGCTGGCCTGGGTCTGGCGGAGTTGCGCCACCACGCGCGGATCGAGCACGCGCGCGACATAGAGGAACGTGTCGGTGAAGCTGCGCAGGCGAATAACGGCCGCCACGTAATTGGCTTCGATGAAGACGGCGATCTGCGGCTCGTTCTCGTCAACGCCCTTGAGGAATTCGGCGTCAGGCGTTGTGAATTCCTGCTGGATCCCGGTTTGCGCGCTTTCCAGGATGTTGCGGTCCTTGTCGATCAGCATCGCGCCGGGCAGGTTGCGGGAGGCGGCGCTTGCCGTGAGCATCTGGCGGAAGCTCAAGGGGTCGAGCTGGAACAGCGGGCGAGCATGGGAGATGTCGTTGGCCATCCCAATGATGTCGCCGCGAATGAGCTGAGCATGCTCGTGGAGGTACGCGTTCGCCACGATCAGCGAGTTCTGAATCACCTCGCGCGTCGGGCCGGAAAACAGCCGGTCCAGACCACGGTCGATGGTGACGTTGGCAACGATGGCTACCAACACCGCCGGCAACACCGCGATGATGGAGAACAGGCTGACCACCTGGATGTGCAGCCGCGCCGCTGCGCTGCCGCGCCTGCGGGCCTGCACGACCTTCCAGACTTCGCGAACGATGATGCCGACCAGGACCAGGATGGTCGCGGCATTGATCAGCAGGAAGCCGTAGACGACATTGCGCTTGGGCTCGATCGGCGTGAGCCCGGTCAGGACGATGAAAGTCAGGAACGCCGAAAACAGGGCGAGCGCCACCGCGACGGGGCCCAGCCAACGCCGGACCGACCAACCTTTCGGCTGGGCGAGCGAGGGATCGTCCACTTGGTGTGCTGCAGTGTCTGAGCTGGCCATCAAGACAAAAGGGTGAGCGACAAGGTCAGTCCGCCTGCCCGCGGACTGATGCAATCTTATCACAACCTGTTGCCGAATTGCGACATTTCCGCGGCGACGTCTCGCGCGACATTTGCGTCATCAACAGGGACGGAACCGGGGGTTGTTCTAACCCCCGCTCCGGTAGACCTGGATGTCGAGATCCCTGATCTTCTTGCGCAGCGTATTCCGGTTGAGCCCCAGGAGATCGGCGGCCCGGATCTGGTTGCCGCGCGTCGCTGCAAGTGCCGCCGTCAGAAGCGGCACCTCGATCTCTTTCAGAATCCGGTGATACAGGCCGGGGGGCGGCATGCCGTTGGGGAAGCCTGAAAAGTGCGAGGAGAGATAAGCCTCGACCGCGCCGCCCAGATTTTCGACGGCCTGACTGGAGCCTCCGCTTGCCGATACCGCCGGCGGCGCGAGCTCCCCGTCGATGACCGAGGACGTGATGACGTCCTGCGGATAGAGTGCCGCAAGCCGGCGAGCGAGGTTTTCAAGCTCGCGCACATTGCCCGGCCAGCGATGCTGCTTCAGCCGCTCCAATGCCTGCGCATCGAGCTTCTTGGGCGGCAGCCCGTCCTTCTCCGCGAGCGCGAAGAAATGCCGGATCAGATCGGGCAGATCCTCGATCCGCTCGCGCAGCGGCGGCAGGCGCAGAGGCACCACGTTGAGGCGGAAGAACAGGTCTTCGCGGAACAAGCCCTGCTGGATCAGGATACGCAGGTCCTTGTTGGAAGCGGCGACGATGCGCACGTCCGTCTTGATCGGGGTACGTCCGCCGACCGTGGTGTATTCGCCCTGCTGGAGCACGCGCAACAGGCGCGTCTGCGCCTCCATCGGCATGTCGCCGATCTCGTCGAGGAACAGCGTGCCGCCTTCGGCCTGCTCGAAGCGGCCGGAGGCGCGCGTGTTCGCGCCGGTGAAGGCACCGCGCTCATGGCCGAACAGTTCGGATTCAATGAGGTCGCGCGGGATCGCCGCCATGTTCACCGCGACGAACGGGCCATTGCGGCGCTTGCCGTAGTCGTGCAACGCGCGCGCCACCAGCTCCTTGCCGGTGCCGGATTCGCCCGAGATCATCACCGTGAGGTCGGTCTGCATCAGGCGCGCCAGCACGCGGTAGATTTCCTGCATCGCCGGCGAGCGGCCGACCAGCGGGATCGCATCGAACTCGGACTCGTCTTCGGAGCTCGCCACCCTCTCCTTCGGCTCGGCCAGCGCTCGGCCGACGATGGTGATGAGCTCCTTCAGGTCGAACGGCTTGGGCAGATATTCATAGGCGCCGCGCTCGGAGGCCCGGATCGCGGTCATGAACGTGTTCTGCGCGCTCATCACGATGACCGGCAGGTTCGGCCGCATTTTCTTGATGCGCGGCAAAAGGTCGAAGGCGTTCTCGTCGGGCATCACGACGTCGGTAATCACGAGGTCGCCCTCGCCCTGGCTGACCCATCGCCACAGTGTGGCCGCGTTGCCGGTCAGCCGCACCTCGTATCCAGCGCGGGAAAGCGCCTGATTGAGCACGGTGCGGATGGCGGTGTCGTCGTCTGCGACTAGGATGCTACCTGCGGCCATTATTCTTCTTCCTCATCTGCTGTCCTGTGAGGCAGGCGCCGGCGTACCCGGAACGTCGTCGCGGTTGCTCTGGTCGGGTTGTGGTTTGGTGGTGCTGAACATCGGCATCAGTACACGGAAAGTGGTTTTCCGCGGCTGGGACTCGCATTCGATGATGCCGCCGTGATCGCCGACGATCTTGGCGACCAGCGCCAGCCCGAGACCGCTTCCGGTCTGCTTGGTCGTGACGAAGGGATCGAACAGGTTCGGCAAAAGGTCTTCAGGCACGCCGGACCCGTTGTCCTTGACGCAGAACTCCAGCGGCAGCGACACGCGCGTTTTCTTGCCGGGCACCGACAGGCGCACGCCCGGACGGAACGCGGTTGTAAGCTGGATTTCGGCATCGCTGCCGAGATCGGCGACGGCCTCAGCCGCGTTCTTCACGAGGTTGAGGAACACCTGGATGAGCTGGTCCTGGTTGGCCAGCACCGGCGGCAAGGACGGATCGTATTCCTCCACAAACTTGACGTTGCGGGCAAAGCCCGACTGCGCCAGCCGTTTGACGTGGTCGAGCACGGAATGGATATTCACGGGACCGCGCGCAACCGGCCGGTCATCGCCGAACACCTCCATGCGGTCGACCAGGGTGACGATGCGGTCGGCCTCGTCGCAGATCAGGCGCGTCAGCATGCGGTCTTCAGAGGATGCCTGCTGTTCGAGCAGCTGTGCGGCACCGCGGATCCCGGAGAGCGGGTTCTTGATTTCGTGCGCCAGCATGGCGGCCAGCGCGATCACCGAGCGCGCGGCGCTGCGATGAGTGAGCTGGCGGTCCATCTTGTCGGCGATGGTGCGCTCCTGCAGCATCACGACGATATGGCCCGGCCGCTCCGTCAGTGGCGCGACGTGGAGATCAACCTGGCGATCGCCGCCGATGCGGGGCGTGCCGAGATCGACCTTGTATTCGTTGACGGGCGAGCCGGACGCCCGCACCTGCTCGATCAGTGCCAGCAGCGGGCTGCCGAACGGCACCAGCTCCTTCAGCGACTGGCGCTTGAGGAACTGGGTCGATATCTCGAAGAAGGATTCGGCGGCGATATTGGCGTCCACGATCTTGCCGTCGGGCGCGACCAGCAGCACCGGATTGGGCAGAGCGTTGAGGATGGCTTCGCCATCGGACGGCATGGGCCTGCGAAATTCTGCGGCGGAATTCATGCAGCAGCACTCCAAGCAAAATCGTCGAAGGCTTCGCCAAGCGCGTGATGCACGCGGGACGGCTCTTCCGAGGTCAGGATGCGCTGGCGCCAGTGCTTCAGCTTGGCAGCCGGCACGCGGCCGCACTGCGCCGCGATGTCCAGCGCCCAGCCAAGATGTTTTCGCGCGTGGCGCAGACCGACGCGCACGCCGTAGTGGCTGCACACCTCTTCGTAAAGCGCACGGACGAGGGTGAGCTGGTCGGCCAGGGGTGGAGCCTCTTCGCGGACGCCGGTCTCGATACGCCGGCCGATCTGACCGGGCAACCAGGGCTGGCCTTGCGCCCCGCGGCCGACCATCACCGCGTCGGCGCCGGATTTGCCAAGAGCTCCGACCGCCTTCTCGAAGGAGGTGACGTCGCCGTTGACGACCAGCGGAATCGAGACCGCATCTTTCACCGCCCGCACCGCCGACCAGTCGGCCTCGCCCTTGTAGAACTGGCAACGCGTGCGGCCGTGTACGGTGACCATCTGCACGCCCGCCCCTTCCGCGCGGCGCGCGAGCTCGGGCGCGTTGAGCGAACGCTCGTCCCAGCCGAGCCGCATCTTCAGCGTCACCGGCACGTCGACCGCGGAGACAGTCGCTTCCACCAGCTTCACCGCGTGGTCGAGATC
This sequence comes from Pseudomonadota bacterium, assembly GCA_023432885.1. GTDB lineage: Bacteria > Pseudomonadota > Alphaproteobacteria > Rhizobiales > Xanthobacteraceae > Bradyrhizobium. The sequence continues at coordinate 8,022 of JAEZEU010000302.1, forward strand.
GCGCATCAGCGCCGATCCGGACTGGCCGCCCGTGACGTGCCGCGCGGGGCACCCCATGTTGATATCGATGATGTCGGCGCCGGCGGCTTCGGCGATCCGGGCGCCCTCCGCCATCCAGTGCGTCTCGCAGCCGGCAAGCTGAACCACGTGCGGGCCGATCCCGGCTGCTTCGCAGCGTAATCTCGACATCGATTTGCCGTTCACGAGGTCATCGCTGGCGGTCATCTCGGAGACGACAAGCCCGGCGCCCAGGCGCGCGGCGAGCCGGCGAAAGGGAGCGTCGGTGACGCCGGACATCGGTGCGAGAAAAACCCGGTTGGCAAGCTCAATGCTGCCTATTTTCAGTGGCTTAGAGCCTGTGCAGTCCGTGCCGGTCACGGGTTTCTCATTTCTCTGGCGGGCCACGCCATTGCGCCAGCCACGGCCCATTCTGAGCACAATTCTTGTGCAGTCAAGCTTTATGCCTACACATTAGACAACTCTGCCATCTTCTGCAAGTGCAGTGCAGCAAGAAGGGTTTCCCACAGACATGGCTATTCCGCTGGCTTTGCGGGCGCGGCGTGGTAAGGGCTGTGCGCCCCGGAAGCCGTCCACGGCTCATCAGCAACCCCGATTCGTCCGACAAGTCCTTGAAGACGCATGCCTAGACCTGAGCGCACAGCAGCCATCCTCGTAGCCGCCGGTCGCGGCCTTCGCGCCGGCGCGGGCGGACCGAAGCAATACCGCAGCGTGGGCGGCCAGACGGTAATCTTCCGGGCCATGACAGCCTTCTGCCGCCATCCGGACGTCGCAACGGTGCAGCCGGTCGTGAACCCGGACGACATCGCCGTCTTCAACGAGGCCGTCAGCGCGCTCAAATATGCCCCTCCCGCCAATGGCGGGGCGACGCGTCAGCAATCCGTGCATGCCGGCCTCGAAGCGCTGGCGAGCACAAAACCCGACATCGTGCTGATCCACGACGCCGCCCGTCCCTTCGTGACGGAAGCGGTGATCTCGCGCGCGATCGATGCTGCGGGGCGCACCGGCGCTGCCGTACCTGCCGTTGCGGTCACTGACACGATCAAGCTGGTCAGCGCGGCCGGCAATGTCGAGGCGACGCCGGAGCGCGCGCGGCTGCGGATCGCGCAGACGCCGCAGGCTTTTCGTTACGACGTCATCCTCGAGGCGCACCGTCGCGCCGTGCGCGCAGGCCACAACGATTTCACCGACGATGCCGCGCTCGCCGAATGGGCGGGATTGACGGTAGCGACCTTTGAAGGCGATCCTGCGAACATGAAGCTCACCACCCCCGAAGATTTTGTCCGCGAGGAAGCGCGCCTCGCCGCGCAGCTCGGCGATATCCGGACCGGCACCGGCTACGACGTGCACGCCTTCGGCGAAGGCGATCATGTGATGATCTGCGGCGTGCGCGTACCGCACAACAAGGGCTTCCTCGCCCATTCCGACGGCGATGTGGGACTGCACGCGCTGGTCGACGCCATCCTCGGCGCGCTGGCCGATGGCGACATCGGCTCGCATTTCCCGCCGAGCGATCCCAAATGGAAGGGCGCGTCCTCCGACCGCTTCCTGAAATACGCGGTCGAGCGCGTCACGGCCCGCGGCGGCCGCATCGCCAATCTCGAGGTCACGCTGATCTGCGAACGGCCGAAGATCGGTCCCCTGCGCGACAGCATGCGGGCAAAAATCGCGGCGATTACCGGCGTCAGCATCTCGCGCATCGCCGTGAAGGCGACGACCAGCGAACGGCTCGGCTTCACCGGCCGCGAAGAAGGCATCGCGGCCACCGCGAGCGCCACCATTCGCCTTCCGTGGTCAGATAAAGGCTGGAGCGACTGAGATGAGCAGCAGCGACGCCCGCGCATTGTCCCGGTCGCTGCTCGATCTTTGCCGGGGGCGCAAGCTGACCATCGCCACCGCCGAATCCTGTACCGGTGGCTTGGTCGCGGGCGCGCTGACCGACATTCCCGGCTCGTCCGACGTCATTGACCGCGGCTTTGTCACCTATTCCAACGATGCCAAGCGCGCGATGCTGGGCGTCAAAGCCACCACGCTCGCGACCTTTGGCGCCGTCAGCAAGGAGACCGCGACGCAAATGGCGATCGGCGCGCTGGAACGCGCCGGTGTCGACCTTGCAGTCTCCATCACCGGCATCGCCGGCCCCGGCGGCGCCACGCCCGGCAAGCCGGTCGGACTCGTGCATTTTGCCGTCGCCGCGCGCGACGGCCGCATCCTTCACCGCGAACACCGGTTTGGCGCGATCGGCCGTACCGCCGTGCGCCAGCGCTCCGTGGTGGAAGCGCTGCGCATGCTGATGGAGCTGGCGCGCGGGCCGCACCAGGTCAAGCCGAAGCGCGCCGCCATCAGCCGTATTCGGCCGCGCGTGGTGCGCACGCCGAGGCGGCATGCGTTGAAGCGGCCGAGGCCGCCAAGGGCGCCGCGGGACTGACGTCAGGCAGCGGCCTGAAGGCAGCGGTGATCCGATTCTTGCCGATTTTCGGCGCAATGACTTGGCGGCGTGGAACTTTCGATTCCGCCGGGCGTCATCTATGGAACGACAGATCCAGGAGGACGCGACGAGGCTATCCGCGGGAGGGGTGCCATGTCGAAATGGCGCATTGCAATTGCCGGAACTGCCATCGCTCTGGTAACGACCCTGCTCGCAAGCGAGGCCTATGCCCAGGTGCGTCTCAATCCAATCGGCGTTGCGAGGTTCGCGGTAGGGCGCGTCCTATCGCTCGGACGGGTGCACCACCCGCGCTCGTTTGCACGTCAGAGCCGAATTCGGACGGCGGCCCTCAGGGGTCAAGACATGCGCAGGGCGATGGATTCCGGACTTGCCGATCCTGCTGCGCGCCGGCGGATTGTCGCAGTGGCCGCACTGGCGGGCCTGCGCAACGGCGTTACCGCCGACGGGTGGTGGCGACACAGCGACGGCAGCTATGGCTGGGTCGGGCCGCTGTTCTGGCCGTTCGCCATCTACGATATTCACGATTATGCCATCCTGGGTGATGGCACCGGCTTCTGGAATTATGGCTATCGGGACATCTATGCCGGCATCTTTGCGCCGTATGGGCGTGCTGATCTCGCCGCCTATGCCGCAGCCCGCCCGTCCGGACGCCGCCATCGCCGTGCGCCCCAGTTACAGCAGCTTTGCGGCGATGACAGCCGTGCGGTTGCCGGCCTCGTCGGCCAGATTCAGCAGGCTGTACAGCCGAACAACGAGCCGCAGCGCGCCGCTTCGGACGACGTTGCCACCGCGTTGGTCACGGCCGCCCAGATGATCCGCTCGTCCTGTCCGACACAGGCGGCGCTGACGGCACCGGAGCGACTGGCCAGCATGCAGCAGCGCATCGGGACGATGATCGCGGCCGAGCAAATGCTGGAGCAACCGCTCAGCAAATTCTACGACCTGCTGGATGACGAACAGGAAGCGCGGCTCAACGCGCTCGCCGCGGATCGGCGCAAGCCCGCGCCCGGAAACGAGGACGTGGACCTGCCTGCCGAGGGTTGCGGGCCGGGGCAAGCAGCCGTGCTGCAATGGCCGGCGGCCGAGATCGAAGCCAGGCTTCGCCTGAACGACACCCAACGCGCCAAGCTCAAGACGCTCCAGGATGCGAATGCCCAGGCGATCTACATGCTGAACGCGTGCCCGCCAACCGACACCACCACGCCCCCTGCACGGCTCGACGCAGTGTATGCGCGGCACGGCACCATGCAGCAGGCGATCCACCTGGTGAGCACCGCGCTCGCAGATTTCTACGCAACGCTGAACGACGAGCAGAAGACGCAGTTCGAGGCGATCGGGCAAAAGCGATCCGCTTAAGTTTGCGATCGGTGGCGGGCGCAAGCAGGCGCGGCGCTAACCCGTCTTGCCGTAGACCTGGTCCGCGCGCTTCTCGAACGCGGCGGAGAAGCGGGCGAACGCGGCGTCGAACATCGAGCCCATCAGCATTGCCAGCATGCGGCTCCTGAACTCGTAAGAGAGGAAGAAACCAACATCACACTCGGTCTCGGATTTCGGCTCGAACGTCCAGCGGTTTTCCAGATTGCTGAACGGACCCTTGAGATATTCGACCAGGATCTTCAGGTTGGGCCTGTCCAGCGTCACTTTGCTGGTGAAGGTCTCCTTCACCAGCTTGAACGAAACCGTCATGTCGGCGACCACGACCTCGGTCCCATCGGGCCCTGGCGTGCGCTGCCGGATCTTGAGCGACTGGCATAGCGGCACGAATTCGGGATAGCGCTCGACGTCGGCGACGAGGTCGAACATTTGCGGGGCGGTGTGGCGGACCCGGCGCTTGCTTGAGAACCGGGGCATCAGTGCATACTCGCAGGCAGCAGGTCGAACGAGATCACGGCATCGCTGGAAGCGCGGCCCAACTCGCCATCGGTCGCCGTGTAGTTGCCATCCATGAACCAGCGACGCTGGCGCACCAACTCGGCGACGCGCGCCCTGAACTCGAAACTGTCGAACTCGACCCGACCAAGCTTCCAGAACGGCGTGTCCAGCGACAGTGTCGGAATGCCTGTTATGGCGGAAAGCCACCGCGCAAAGGCCGACTTACCGGACCCTGAGGATCCAATGACGAGAATGCGTTGCATCGATGCGATCCGGCGTCAGCGCGGCTGGGCCGCGCGCGCTGCCTGGAGCTTTGCGAAATCCTCGCCGGCGTGATGCGACGAGCGGGTGAGCGGGCTCGCCGACACCATCAGGAATCCTTTGGTGTAGGCAACCTTCTCATACCCGGAGAACTCGTCCGGCGTGACGTAGCGCATCACGGCGTGGTGCTTGCGGGTCGGCTGCAGATATTGCCCGATGGTCAGGAAGTCGACATCGGCCGAGCGCAGGTCATCCATCACCTGCAGCACCTCGTGCCGTTCCTCGCCCAGCCCCACCATGATGCCGGACTTGGTGAAGAGCGCCGGGTCGAGTTCCTTGACCCGCTGGAGCAACCGGATGGAATGGAAATAGCGCGCCCCCGGCCGCACCGCGAGATAACGCGACGGCACGGTTTCGAGATTGTGGTTGAACACGTCAGGTCTTGCGGCGACCACTACCTCCAGCGCGCCCTCCTTGCGCAGGAAATCCGGGGTGAGAATTTCGATGGTGGTGCCCGGGCAGCGCGCGCGGATGGCGCGGATGGTCCGGGCAAAATGCTCAGCGCCGCCGTCGGCGAGATCGTCACGATCGACCGAGGTGACGACCACGTGCTTCAGGCCCAGCTTGAAGGTGGCTTCGGCGACATGCTCGGGCTCGTGCGCATCGAGCACACCGGGCATCCCAGTCTTGACGTTGCAGAAGGCGCAGGCCCGGGTGCAGGTGTCACCCATGATCATGAAGGTGGCGTGCTTCTTGTCCCAGCACTCGCCGATATTCGGGCAGCCAGCCTCCTCGCATACCGTAACGAGGCCGTTCTCCTTCACGATGTTGCGGGTGTCGGCATAGCCGCGGGTATTGGGGGCGCGCACCCTGATCCAGGCCGGCTTCGGCGGCGACGCATTATCGGGCCGGTTCACCTTTTCAGGGTGACGCGGGCGCAGCGGCGTGGACGAGAGGGTGTCGACGATGGTGACCATAGGCATCCGTAAGGCGCGAGAGTCCCTAGCTAATCCGTGTTGACGGCTCCCGCAACCCGGCTCGCCGAAGCTAGCAGAACATGCGATGGTCGGGGAGCTTTCTTCGCCCTTCCGGCCCGATTCCCACTCAAAATGGTTCAAAATCCGAAATCCGGCGGCGCCACCGCCCTGCCCCTCGGCAAGCCGCTGAAGCGCTCATTCTTTGACCGCAGCGTGCACGAAGTTGCTCCCGACCTGATCGGGGCGACCTTCCTCGTCAACGGCGTCGGAGGCACCATCGTCGAGGTAGAGGCCTATCATCACACCGACCCCGCGGCGCATTCCTTCCGCGGGCCGACGCCGCGCAACCGCGTGATGTTCGGCCCGGCCGGCTTTTCCTATGTCTACCGTTCCTACGGCATTCATTGGTGCGTCAACTTCGTTTGTGAGGAGGAAGGCTCGGCAAGCGCCGTGCTGATCCGCGCGCTGGAGCCTACACACGGGTTGGCAGCGATGCGCCGGCGCCGCGGACTGGCGGAGCCGCGGGCACTCTGCTCGGGGCCCGGCAAACTCTGCGAGGCGCTCGGCATCACCATTGCGCACAACGAACTCCCGCTCGATAAGTCGCCGATCGCGCTCTATGCGCGGGCAGAGAAGCCCGAGATCGCCATCGGCATCCGCATCGGCATCACCAAGGCAGTCGAGCTGCCATGGCGGTACGGGCTGAAGGATTCGAAATTCCTCAGCAAACCGTTCTAGCGCGATTCGAAACTCGCCCGGCGACCGCACGGACTATTCGGAACAGTGCGGAAAAACATAAGCCTGAGCGGCACAACCCTGTTGCGATTATGCTACGCCGTTCCAGGAAAGCCGTGTCGGCGGCGATCGGGCGCATGAATATTTTTGAACTTCGCAATCGTGTCTGCGTAGTGTCTGCCGAAATCGACAAACGATTGCTGGAGACACGAAGAATGCGAGGAGTTGTTGTTGTGGCCGCTGCGGCCGTTGCGATGTTCAGCACAGCAGCAGTTGCTGCAGATCCTGGCTGGAGCGGCTTCTACCTCGGCGCGAACGGCGGCTACGGCTGGAGCAACGCTAAGATATCTGATGCGCCGGGCGATCAGAATACGGCGACCGTTTTACTAGGCCAGCCCAACGTCGCTTCGTCCACGGCGTCATTTGGCGGAAGCGGCGGCTTCGGCGGCGTTCAGGCGGGCTACAATTGGCTCGCTGGTCAACGATGGCTTATGGGCGTAGAGGCCGACATCGACTGGTCCGACATCGCCGCAAGCGGCTCCACGCCGACGATGGTTATATTCGGGCAAAATGCGGCGACGCTGCAGGCCAGCCAGAATATCCAGTGGTTCGGCACGCTACGTGCACGCATCGGCTATCTCGCGACCGCCGATTTGATGTTCTTCGCAACCGGCGGGCTCGCCTATGGCAGGATCAACGAGAGCGCCAGCATCGTGCTTCCCCCGGGCGCGTCGAACTCGCAGGGGAATTTCGGGTCAGGCTATGCGTGCGGCGGCATCTATGGCGACTCGACCTGCTTCGCAGGCTCGGCAACCCGCGTCTCGGCGGGATGGACCGCGGGCGCAGGGGCGGAATACCGGGTCAATCAGAACGCGAGCGTGAAGCTTGAATATCTCTATGTAAACCTCGGAAGCGGTTCGTTTCCGCTGGTGGCCGCGCATTCGGGTGCCCTGACCCCAAGCGTCTTGAATGCTTCCGGCGACGCTGCGTTCAATCTGGTGCGGGCCGGCCTCAATTACCGCTTCTGATTGCAATGCCAGGTCCCGGATCAACGGCCGTCATGCCATTGCCCGCACGACGTGCGGCCCCGGTCCTGCACGCAAGCCCTCGCCAAGTACGCCGTAGTAGCGCGTTGCGAGCTCAGCGCGTGTGACGTCCTCGAAGCCGGCAAACCGCCGCGCCTGCATCAGCGTGGCCATGCCGGCGGGATCGAAAAGGCTGAGCCATGGCTCACCGCGAGCCGCAGTGCTCTCGGCGACAGCGACAAGATTGGCGCGCATGGCCGGCGGATAGTTCTCGAACGGCTCTGCGTAATCAAAGGCAACTTCGGCGCCTCCGATGCCTGCAATGAAATCAAGCGTCGAGATGATGGCCTCCCGGGTCAGATACGGCACGACGCCGAGCCATTGAAAGTAAGCCGGCTCGCTGTTGCGAAAGCCGGCAGCGGCCAAGCCTTCGGCGAGCCCCCGCAGCTCGAAATCGACAGGCGCAAATGTCAGTGTCGGCGGCAACGTTATGCCGGCCTGTGCGAGACGTTCGCGCTTCCAGGCTTGAGTTGCGGGATAGTCGACTTCGTAGACGGTCACACCGGCGTAGGGGTTGCGCAACGAAAACGTGTCGAGCCCAGCCCCGAGGATTACGACCTGGCGAACGCCACGTGCAATGCAGGCCGCCATTGCCTCTTCGGAAAAGCGGCTGCGTGCCGCAATGAACAGCCGCATCGGCCGCTGCGCGGGATCTTCGGCCATAGCGGCAAGGCCGTCGCGGGCCTCGTCATCAAGGATCTTCAGCGCAAAGGGATCGGCAAAGATGGCGCCGCCTTCCAGCGTCTGGTGCACCGCGCGATGCATCGCTGCGCCCAACGCCGTCCGGCTGGGGCGTCCGGCCCTCATCTCAAACCGGATGACGGCAGGCGGCTTCGATACGATCGCCGCCGGGATCCCGCAGAATGGCCGCGCAATCGGAGGCGTGCGCCGGCCGTCTTCATGATCGCATCGTAAAAGCGGATATCCGAGACGGTGATGGAAACGTGATCGAGCATTTCGTCCCCCCACTCACCGCTACGGCCCGATGCCGCTATGACGCCTTCTTCAGCCGCTCCAACGCTTCCTGCAGCTTGGCCTTGCGCGCGAACGCGGCCTCGCGCTTCTCTTTTTCTTCCTCGACGATGTCTTCCGGCGCATTGGCGACGAATCTTTCGTTGGCGAGCTTGGCATCGACGCGCTTGATGTCGCCGTCCGCCTTGCCGATCTCTTTCTCCAGCCTGGCGCGCTCGGCGGCAAGATCGATCACGCCCTTGAGCGGCAGCGCGGCCACCTCGCCCCGGACGAGCAGTTGCACCGCTCCTTCCGGCGCTACATCGGCGAAAGAGATGTCGGCAACCCGCGAAAGCCGCTTGATGACATCATTCCAGCGCTGCGCGCGCATCCTGGTCTCGGCGGATGCCGCCGCCAGCACGAGAGGCGTCAACGTCGCCGGCGGGATGTTCATCTCGGAGCGCACGGAGCGGATTGCGGTGACGAGGTCGACTACCCAACCGATTTCCGCTTCCGCGTCGGGATCGCTGAACTCGCCGGCATCGAGCGCGAGGATCACCGGCGGAATGAAGGCGTCACTGGGATTGCTGGCCGCAGCCGTCGACGTCGCCTTGCGAGGCCATGGCGTCAGCACCAACAGGGCGTCGCGTTTCGCTGTCACGGCCCACAGCTCTTCGGTGATGAAGGGCATGAACGGATGCAGCAGCTTGAGGATCTCGTCTCGCGCCCAGGCGATCGTGGCGCGGGTCTCGGCCTTGGCCGGACCGTCCTCCCCGAGCAGCACGGGTTTTGCGAGTTCCAGATACCAGTCGCAATAGACGTTCCAGACAAAGCGGTAGATCGCGCCCGCCGCATCGTTGAAGCGATAGGCCTCGATCGCCTCGGTGACTTCGCGCGTCGCGCGTGAGGTTTCGTGCGCAATCCAGCGGTTCAGCGTTTCCTTCGCCTGTGCCGGTCCAAAATCGCCGGGCAGCACGCAGCCATTCATTTCGGCGAAGCGGCAGGCGTTCCACAGCTTGGTCGCGAAATTGCGATAGCCCTCGACACGCTGGGTGGAGAGCTTGATGTCACGGCCTTGCGCCGCCATCGCCGCCAGCGTGAAGCGAAGCGCATCGGCGCCATATTCGTCGACGAGATGCAGGGGATCGATGACGTTGCCCTTCGACTTCGACATCTTGGCGCCCTTCTCGTCTCGGACGAGCGCGTGGATGTAGACCGTCGAGAACGGCACCTCCTTCATGAAGTGCAAGCCAAGCATCATCATGCGAGCGACCCAGAAGAAGATGATATCGAAACCGGTCACCAGCGTGTTGGTGGGATAATAGCGTTGCAGCTCCGGCGTCTGGTCGGGCCAGCCGAGCGTGGAGAACGGCCAAAGGCCGGAAGAGAACCAGGTGTCGAGGACGTCCTCGTCGCGGGTGATGAAGCCCTGTCGCTTCGACGGGTCGCGCGCCATCTCGGCGCCCTGCTCTGCCGTAATCACTTCCTGCTCGACGTAGTAGCCGAGCGCGTTGCCCACCGCCTCTTCCTCGGTTTCGGCAACGAACGCCTTGCCATCGGGACCGTACCAGGCCGGAATCTGATGACCCCACCAAAGTTGGCGGGAGATGCACCAGGGTTGGATGTTCTCCATCCAGTCGTAGTAGGTCTTTTCCCAGTTCTTCGGCACGAACGTCGTCGCGCCCGAGCGTACCGCCGCGATGGCCGGCTGCGCGAGCGTCCTGGCGTCGACATACCACTGGTCGGTCAGGTAGGGCTCGATCACGGCGCCAGAGCGGTCGCCATGCGGCACCATATGCGTGTTCGGCTCGATCTTCTCGAGGAAACCGAACTCTTCCAGCCGCGCAACGATCTTCTTGCGCGCGGCGAAGCGGTCGACACGGTGCAGCTCTTCGGCAAACATCAGCGCGCCTTCGGGAAGGCCGCGTAAATAATCCTCGTTGTCGACCAGCGACAGAGAACCTTCCTTGTCGAAGATGTTGATCTGCGGCAAGCCGTGGCGCTTGCCGACCTCAAAGTCGTTGAAGTCGTGCGCCGGCGTCACCTTCACCGCGCCAGAGCCCTTCTCGGGATCGGAATATTCGTCACCGACGATCGGAATTCGCCGCCCGACCAGCGGCAGGATCACGTTCTGGCCGATCAGATCGACGTAACGCTCGTCGTCGGGATGCACGGCGACACCGGTATCGCCCAGCATCGTCTCCGGCCGCGTGGTGGCGACCACGATGAAGCTCTTCGGATCGGCGGGGTCGAAGGTCCGCCCCTCGATGGGATAGCGCAGGTACCAAAGACTGCCTTTGACCTCGATCTGCTGCACTTCGAGATCGGAAATCGCGGTAACCAGCTTCGGATCCCAGTTGACCAGCCGCTTGTCCTTGTAGATCAGCCCCTGGCGGTGCAACTCGACGAACACCTTGATGACGGCCCTCGACAGGCCCTCGTCCATCGTGAACCGCTCGCGCGACCAGTCGCAGGAAGCTCCCAGCCGCTTCAGCTGGTTGACGATGGTGCCGCCGCTCTCGGCCTTCCATTGCCAGACGCGCTCGAGAAACTTGGCGCGGCCCATGTCGCGGCGGCCGGGCTCCTGCCGTTCCATCAATTGCCGCTCGACCACCATCTGTGTGGCGATACCGGCATGGTCGGTACCGGGCTGCCACAACACGTCCTTGCCGCGCATGCGCTCGAAGCGACAGAGGATGTCCTGCAACGTGTTGTTGAGCGCGTGGCCCATATGCAGGGAGCCCGTCACGTTCGGCGGCGGGATCACGATGGTGAACGTTTGCGCATCCCTGCGCTCGGGCCGGCCAGCCCGGAACGCGCCGCTTTCGTCCCAGATCCGGACCATGCGGCTTTCAATTTCGGCGGGCTGATAGTTCTTCTCGATCATGACAAAGCAGCGTTTGGGGATTTGGAAAGGTAAGAAGCCGCCGCCGACGCGCAAGTCAACACACAGCAAGCCCGAAAGGGCCGGATTATGCCCGAATGGATGGCTGAATCGTGGTTTACGTGCCCGGAAAACCTAACGGCCGCGTGATACGCGCTCAATCTCGGCTTTGACGATGCGTTCCACCAGCCCTGGCAGATTGTCGTCGAGCCAGGATTTCAGCATCGGCCGCAGCATTTCCTTGACCAGGTCTTCCAAGGTCCGCGCGTTGTTGCTGAGCACGGTATGGGCCAGCGTGTTGAACGCGGATTCCACTGCATTCACCGTCGTGTGCGACAGAATTGGCCCCGGCATCGGCATTTCCGCAGGCGGCGGCTCGGGCATGCGCAGGCGCTGCGACGCCTTGGCCTCCGTGAATTCGACATCGTCCTGCGGCTCGATCTTGTTGAACGAGGTGGCGGGCGCCGGAGACGCCGACGGCGGATTCAGCGCCATCTCGTCCGTCAACTCGAAGACGTCAGCGTCGGGCTGAGGCGGCCTCACCTCCTCGGCCGCAGTGTCCTCGTCGAGGCTCGCCAGCATCGCATCGATGTCGTCCTGGCTGTTGGTCGCGGCAGGCGCCGGTGGCGGTGGCGGTGGCGGCGCGGGCTTCGGGGCTGGCACCGGCGCGACCGCTTTCGCGGGAGGAGCTTTGGCGGCCGGAATCGCCGAGGGCGGAATGTCCTTCATGACGGGCTTGGGCGGCGGAGCAGAAGACGGGGCGGCCGCAGCCTTGTCGCCGGGCTTGGCTTCGTCATCGGCGATGATACGACGGATCGACGCCAGAATCTCCTCCATCGAGGGCTCTTGGACCTTTGCAGGCTGCGTCATCTCCGACTCCACATCATCAACGAACCTTACACCAAGCGGCCTGCGGTTTGCCGGTTCCGAAATTGCAGTCCGGCAATTTCATGGAACGCGCCGGACTTGTCCCCAGATCAAACGCCCCACAGCGATCACGGCTTCGTCGCCTGTTCCGTCATGACGCCAAGTCACGACGGGCAATGAAGCGCGCGCCGCGAATCGCTTCGCCGCCTTGAACAAGGCTACGTCATGGCGACAATTGTGCAAGCAAACGGCGGCCCCGGGCCGATACGGGGCCGCGAGTACCCTACTGGCCCGAAGGCGTGCGCACGCCGACCCAGCTGTCGCGCACCTGATGATAGTGCACGCTGGAGTCATAGGTTTCGGTGGGCAGTTTCAACACGATCGGCGACAGGAGACCGACAGCGTTGAGCACCGAATAGGAAGCGACCACGCGGTCGTGCTGAGCGGTAACCAGCGCCACGCGCGCGTTAACCAGCGCCTGCTGCGCATTGAGCACGTCGAGCGTGGTGCGCTGACCGGCCTTGGCTTCCTCGCGCACGCCGTTCAGCGCGATCTCGGACGCCGTGACCTGCGACTGCGCCGACAGAACCTGCGCCTTGCCCGCCTCGAGCTGCCCCCAGGCTTGCACGACATTCGCGCGTATCTGATCTCGGGTCTGTTCGAGCACGAGACGCTGCTGCGTCAGCGACTCCTTGGACTGACGGATGAGCGAATATTCGGCGCCGCCCTGGTAGATCGGCATCGACACCTGCGCGACCGCGGCGCCGGTGAAGGAGCGCGGGATCGTGAGCGTCTGCTCGTAGTTCTGCGTAGCGGAGGCCTGCAGCGTCACGGTCGGAAATAGCGCGCCTTCGGCCACCTTGACCTGGAGAAAGCTGACATCGATGCCATACATCGCTGCGGTGACGTTCGGGTTCTGGATCAGCGACAGTTCGATCGCAGCCGACAAGGTCGGTGGCAGATAGCGGTCGACCGGCGAGCCCGGCGCCAAGGCCACCGGCTCGCTGCCGATGATGCGACGAAAATTGGCTCGGGTCGTGGTGAGATTGGATTCGGCAGTCAGCTGCTGAGTCTTGCCCGCGGCGAGTTGCGCTTCCGACTGCGCAACGTCGGTGCGGGTAACTTCGCCGACATTGAAGCGGTCCCTGGTCTGCTTCAGCGTCTGTTCGAGCACGCGCACGTTGCTGCGCTGGACCTCTACGATAGCGGAGTTTTGCAAATAGTCCATGTAGACGGTGGCTGCCTGGAGCAGCACGCTTTGCTCGAGCACGCGCAGCGCTTCGCGCGCTGCGGACACCTGGCTTTCGGCGGCGCGCGTCCGGTTGGCGGTCTGATAGCCGTTGAATAGCGTCTGGGATACCGTAAGGCCGGCGCTGCGCGGCGCATTGGTGCCGGCCACGTGACTGCGCACGAGCCTCGTCGCATCACCGCCCGCACTGGTCACCACGTCGGTATATTGAACGCCTGCGCTTGCGGTGATTGCAACCTTGGGTCGATAGCCGGACAGCGCTTGCGGTACGTTTTCGTCGGTGACGCGCACCTGCGCGCGTTGCGAGTTGAGTTGCGGATTAGTTTGATAGGCGCGCACCAGCGCGGCCTCGATCGTGTCGGCGAGCGCGGGCAGCGGCCCCATCAGTGCTATCAGAAGGGCCGAAGCCGCAGCGCCGGCAAAGACCTTCGTCCCACGCATCCGCAAAAATCCAATCCTATCCTTCGCCATGCCCAAAAGTTGAGCCGGCGCCACCCATTGAAGTGAGTCCGGGCTCACCTTAATCCGCAGCTAGTCCGGACGGAACACCCAGACTAGCCCGGTCACGCCGAAACTGTTCGCAGTGGGGCAATCGGGCCACACCTCTCGTTCCGAACGACCTTAACCAGTCCGCTAAGGGCGGAAATGGCCCCTTCCAAGGCAAAACGCCCTTAGAAGACGAATTCTGGTAGGCGTTGCAGACCGGGCAGCACGGGGGCTGCGGCGTCGAACAGCGTCCGGTGTCCGAAATCGCCGCGCGAATGCGTCACGACCATGGCACGGGACGGCCTGTCAGCCGCAAACACGCCCACCAGCCGGCCGCCTTCGGCAAGTTGGCCGAACAGCCGCTCCGGCACGATTTCCGTGGCGCCGTTCAGCACAATGACGTCGTAAGGCGCAGAATCCGGAGCCCCATCGGCGGCAGCCGCCGGACGCACCGCAACATTGGAAACCCCGAGTTCCGCAAGCGTTGCCGCCGCCTTCGATGCAAGGGCTGAATCCCCCTCGGTGGCCGTCACCTTGGCTGCCAGCCTGGCGGCCAAGGCGGCCACATAACCTGAGGCTGCGCCGACCACGAGCACATTGTCGGTGCTCTTGATCTCGGCCGCCTGCAGCAGCTTTGCGGTCAGGGCCGCCTTGAGCAGATAGCGTTTGGTTCCGCTACCGCCGACGTCCAGGTCGAGATCGAGATAGGCAAGCGGCTGGCTCCCCTGAGGCACGAAGGCCTCGCGCGGCACGCTCAGCATGGCATCGATAATCCGGCTATCCGTGACATCGCTGGTGCGCACCTGACCATCCACCATTTTCTGGCGCGCAGTCGAAAAACCGGACATTGGCAAACCCCGAAATCGAAGCGGAAACCGGACATCTTTTGGAGCAAGAAGGCTGAAAACGCAACATGGCGCACGGGTTTGCCATCAGGCCCGATCCCGGAGCCGAGCTATTCGATCAAGACCTCAAGCCGAGCAACCAGACGCGCCACCTTATCGAGGCGTTCCAAATCCTGCCGTTCGACCGTGGCCACAAGGCGCCAAGGCACTTGTCGTAGGTGATGTCATCAATGTCGGGTGTCGGCCGGAACGATCGACGGGACCGACTTCAGTTCGGCCTCGATGACTGCCGTCGAATCAATCTCCGATCGGATGCGCTCGGATGGCTGTGCGTTCTGGACGACAGCGAATGAAGGAGGACGTCTGAATGGCTCCCGGAGCTGGATTCGAACCAGCGACCATTCGATTAACAGTCGAATGCTCTACCGCTGAGCTATCCGGGAACAGGCGAAACAGTCGTTCGCAAGCGGGCTGCGTATAACAAAGCCTCTTGCTGTTGCAAAGGACCAAATGACAGGCACGAGCGAGGTATCCGGAAAGGGTTAAACCCGCTGCAAACAACCAATTGGGCGGTCCTCGGCACTAAATTTCCCGATTTCCCGCAATCCGACCGTCCGCAGGCCTGAGGGGATCTCGCCAAATCACCCTCTCCGGCCGGAGATTTGAGGCCGCCGTCTTTCCGGAGTTCTGCACGGCGCCTATGGTCTTCCCCGCAAGCTTGGAGACGTGAGAGAGAGCGCGACATTCACAACTGCTGTTCGATGACGGCCCGCGCGTTCGTCCGGACGGTCCAGTCTGAGGCACCGGTTCACGAGATCGGCTGCGTCTCGGAGAACATGTCGACGATCTTGTTCGTCATGCCATCCACGATCAACACTTGGTCCTTCATCTTCACGTACCAGTAGTCGCGCAGTTCCGGAATTTGCGACCGAATCGGTATTGGCAGCGCCTGGGCCTTGACGCCCTTTGGAAGCTTTTCGCCAATTTCCGGGGTGAAGCTCTTTGCCGACTTGGTCGTCTTCAGCTGGAACTCGACAGCGTTGTGCTCGGGGAGCACGGCTTTTCGAATTTGTTCGCGCTGGTCGTTTGTGAGCTTCAGTTTCGGCAATGAAGGGTTGGGCGACACTGCCGGGCCGCCGCTCAATTCCACCGAACCTTTCGTACCCGGTTGCGCCCACGAGGCAGCACTTCCAATGACGATCCCGACCACGACAATGACAAGGGGAACTCTCATGATCCTGCATCCTTCAGGACACGTCGACCCCTGAAGGAAAAACCGCGCGATCGAGCGTCAGTTCCTGGCTGCGCGCGATTCTACCGGTGGCCTTAGGATTCCAGCTCAGCACTGCTCGCTTAGGAACACTCCTCCTTCGAAGCCATTGGACAGGTAAATTCCTGCATGAGGAATGAGGCCTGCCGTGACCATCCAGGACCAGAGAATCTCATCTACTGCACAAGTCGCGCGGCACCCAATTCATCCGATGCTGGTGCCGTTTCCCATCGTCTGCTTCGTCGGCGTGCTGCTGACCGACATCATGTACTTTGCAACGGAGGAAATTACCTGGGCGTATTTTTCCTCTTGGCTGCTCGTGGTCGGCGTGATCATGGGCGTGATCGCAGCAATCGCGGGACTGATCGATTTCCTCGGCAATCCGTTGATCCGGGCCCAGACGCCGGCGTGGCCGCATCTTATCGGCAACCTCATCGTGCTCGTGCTCTCGTTCTTCAATCTCCTGATCCACCAGAGGGACGGCTGGACCTCCGTAGTGCCGACCGGACTCATATTGTCACTCGTCGTCGTGTTGATCCTGCCCATCACCGGCTGGCTCGGATGGGCGATGGTGTATCGCCATGGCGTGGGAGTTGCTCGATGACGAAGCTTCGTTCGCAGTTTCTTCGCTCCGCCGCATTGTGCGGCTCGCTGCTCTGCCTTGCAGGCTTCAGCGACGGCAGTGGCGATCCCAA
>JAEZEU010000319.1 GCA_023432885.1 Pseudomonadota bacterium
CGGCCATAGGCGGCGCGATCGCGCGGATAGACCAGGATGTCCGGTGTGCCGTCGATGAAGACGAGGCGCGATCCGATCAAAAGCTTCGGCTTGTGCGTGATCTCGGAATTGTCGAGTTCCTTGTAAGCCCGCACCACACCGGCCAGCGTGTTGTGATCGGCAAGGCCGATGACGGGGATTTGCAGGCGGCTTGCCTCATGCACATAGGCGCGGGGATCCGAACCGCCGCGCAGGAAAGAGAAGTTGGTGGTGATGCCGATCTCGGCATAATCGGGGGGCTTCATGCGAACAGCCCATGCAGGTACCAGTTAACGGGAGCGGAGTTGCCGTCCTCTCCGGCCAGCTCGCGCTCATACAGCCCGTCGCGAAAAATCCAGAAGCGGCGGCCCTCCTCGTCCTCGACGCGGAAATAATCGCGGGTGAGCGCGTGGCCTTCCTGCTTCCACCATTCCATGGCGATGCGCTCGGGGCCTTCGACGCGCACCACCGCATGGGTGACACGCCGCCAGGTGAAGTGATGCGGGGGGCCGTCGGGGACGGTCGCGAACGGCACCTTGATCGGTTCGGGCTTTTCGAACAGCCGCAAGGGCCGCAGCGGCGGCTCGCCTGCCGCCCGCGCGGGCCAGGCGGCTTGCGCGCTGGCGGCGAGATGATGCTGCGCGGGTGCGGCCAGCACCGCGCATTCGGGAATATGCGTGTCCTGCGGCAGATGCACGACCACGCGTTTTCCCCCGATGCGCGCGGCGATGCGGTCGATCAGCGCTGACAATTCGTCGTTGTCGTGTACTGTGGCGTCGAGATCGCGCTGCTCCTGCACCACGATCTCGGTGCGGCCGGCGGACAGGCGAATGAGGTCGAAGCCGAAACCGGGATCGAGGGGATCGTTCAAGGCATCCAGCCGCTCACGGAACAGGCGGTCGACCGCCTCAGGGCCCGTCACGGGACGGCCGGTATCGACCGCGATCTGGCGCACCGCGCCGTCGGTGCGGAAGAACGCCGCTTCCAGCCGCCGCGCGCCCTTGCCCTGCTTCTGCATGGCGGACACCAGCATGGCGGCGAGGCTCGACAGCGTGATCGAGATGGTGCTTTCGGTCGCGATCGGTTCGGCAAAGCGCTTTTCGACGATGTAATCCGGCGGCGGTTTTCGCGGGCTGATCGGCGCATCGCCCTCGCCCAGCGCATGAGAGAGCAATGTCGTGAAGCGCGCGCCGAACCGCGCGGAGATTTCGTGACGCCCGCGCGCGGCGACATCGCCGATGGTTTTGAGGCCGGCGCGACGCAGGCCGCGGATGATGGCATCATCGGCGCCGAGCGCGGCGACCTGCAATGGCGCGACGGCATCGGCCTCCTCGCCATCGGCGACGATGCGGCCGGGAGCTGAGCGCGTCAGCGTGCGCGCGCAGATCGAGGTGCCGGCAATCGCCGCGCTGACACCAAAGCCTTGCCGCGTTAGTGCAGATGTGAGCGTGCGCAACAGCGCCGCTTCGCCGCCGAACAGATGGGCGCAGCCGGTAATGTCGAGGAACAGTCCATGCGGGGGGTCGAGCGCCACCAGCGGCGTGAAGCGGTCGCACCAGTCGGCGATGTCCTCCAGCGTCTTGCGATCGGCGGCTTCGTCGGCGTCATACACCGTGAGCTCGGGGCAAATGGCGCGGGCATTGGCGAGGGGCAGGCCGACGGAAAGCCCTGCGCGGACTGCCGCCTCGTCGATGGCATAGAGCAGCAGCGCGTTGTGCTCCTTGGCGACGACGACGCTGGGGAAGTCATCGCCCATGAATACCGGTGCCTGAGGCTTACCCCTCTCTCCAACTCTCCCCCGCAAGGGGGGAGAGAGCCCTGCCAAGGTGCCCGCTTCACTTGAAAGCCCATCCAACTCGTGTGCGACAGCATCAGCTCGCGAGACGGTGTTCGCGGCGCGCTGACGCTGGATGCGGTCGATGGGCAGGTGTGGCAGCCACAGGCTGAGGATACGACGACGGCTCGCTGAATCGGCACTCATCACATTTCCATTCCATGATCCACCGCCCGACCGGGCCATGACGATTGCGAACGAGATGGGCGTCGAACACCGGCGCGCCCCACGCATTGAAGGCGGCTGTCGGCGGCGAATGCGCCGCGCACACGATCCAGCGCGTCTCCGCGGTGGAAGGCGCAGGGCTCGCCCCCACCCGCAGCAGCAGCGCGGTGACCCCGGAGGATTGCGCCGCCAGGGTGAGCTTGCGGCTGGCGACAAGGTCGAACTGACGCGTCTCGCCAAAGGTCTCCAGCACCACCGCACCCAGCGCATCGCAGGCGAGCGCATCGGCCGTGGCGCGCAGTGCGGCCTCGACATCGGCGGCGCGCACGGTGACCAGCAGGCGCGGATCGAGGCCAAGCTCGGCAAGCCCGCTCGGCGACAGCGCACCGGATTCAATTTCGGCAAAATCCTGCCGCACCCAGACCAGCGGTTTTCGCGGCGCAATCCGCCCCGCAATGCCCGCGATAAAACCCGTGGCCGCCGCGCCCTGATGCCCTTCGGCAAACACTTCATGCATAGCGGCCAGCGCCAACCCGCCACGCAACATGGTATCGGCGCCCTTGTGGCCGAGGGCGACCTTGTTCAGCGCGTGCCCATCGCCAGAAGTTTCGATGCGCTCGATGCTGCCGCGCAAAGACGCAAGCGTGCTCATGCGTGCGCCGTTCATGCGTCGCCGCTCCTCAATAAGTGGGGCCAGTCGGCTTCTCAGGAGAGAACCAAAATCTGGCTCATTTGTTCATGATGTGTTCTAATATAAAGCTAACGGGGCCTGCAGAGTCAAATGAATTGGGAAACAGGAAATTCATCAATGGAATCAAAAGGATTAAAAGATGGATGTACAACGCAAGCTGGAAATCCTGGCGGATGCGGCCAAGTACGATGCTTCATGCGCCTCCAGCGGCACGGAGAAACGGGATTCCAGTGACGGCAAGGGCCTCGGCTCGACCGCGCCCGGCATGGGCATCTGCCATTCCTACGCACCGGACGGACGATGCATTTCGCTCCTGAAAGTGCTGCTCACCAATGCCTGCAATTACGATTGCCTCTATTGCGTCAACCGCACCTCCAGCAACGTGCCACGGGCGCGCTTCACCGTTGATGAGGTGGTAAAGCTCACAATCGACTTCTACCGCCGCAATTACATCGAGGGCCTGTTCCTCTCCTCCGGCATCATCCGCAGCCCCGATTACACCATGGAGCAGGTGGTAAGCGTCGCCCGCAAGCTGCGCGAGGAGCATCGTTTTCGCGGCTATATCCATCTGAAGACGATCCCGGAAGCCGACGACGCGCTGATCGCGCAAGCCGGCAAATATGCCGACCGCCTCTCCATCAACATCGAGATGCCCTCGGAAAACAGCCTCGCCAAATTCGCGCCGGAAAAGGACGTGCGTGCGATCCGCCGCACCATGGGCCGGCTACGGCTGAAACTCGATGAGGTGAAGGAAGCAAGCGAGCGCCCCGACAGGGCAAAGCCGCCGCGCTTTGCGCCGGCCGGCCAGAGCACGCAGATGATCATCGGTGCCGACAGCGCGAGCGATCAGACCATCCTCAATACCAGCGCCAGCCTCTACGGTTCCTACCGCCTCAAGCGCGTCTATTACTCCGCGTTCAGTCCGATCCCCGATGCAAGCCGCGCCCTGCCGCTGGCGCCGCCTCCGCTGCTGCGCGAGCACCGGCTCTACCAGGCCGACTGGCTGATGCGCTTCTATGGCTTTGATGCGAGCGAGATCGTCGAGCAGGCCAAGGGCATGCTGCCGCTCGACATGGATCCGAAGCTTGCCT
>JAEZEU010000344.1 GCA_023432885.1 Pseudomonadota bacterium
AATATCCTGTCAGTTCGAGATAGCCGACGCCGCGATGGCTGCCGGCAAAGCTGATCGGGCCTTCCCAATAGGCAAAGCTGGTGCCCATCCAGCTCTTCGGGTTCAGCGGCGTGGAGTCGATCGCGAGGTTGATGCGCGGGATTTCGATATGCCATGCAGTTGGTATCTTGCGACCGGCGATGTCGGTAATGCCTTTCGCTGTCATGGCGATTTCATTCGTGGCAAGCGGCGTCGCTTTGCCATCGGAAGAAATCCAGTTTCCGGACGCATAGTGCCGGCCGTCGGCCTGCCGCATCCGGTACAGCATCAGCTTCTCGCCGCCGTCGAAATGCAGCGCGAACCAGTCCCAGCCGCTTTGGTCGGAAGCCAGCGGCTGGCTGCTCCATTCGCGGTCCATCCAGGCAAGGCCCGCAACAGTGACGGCCTTGTCGTCCACGGCAAGTTCGCCCGAGACTTTGAAGAAAGGCTGGCTGTAGTAGTACGACGCCTGCTCGCGCTCGGATTTCTTGCTGAACCCGGCATCGCCTTGCAGCACCAGAGGACGATCGGCGGTGAGTTCAAGCGAATAGCTGAACTCGCCCGAGGATGCCGTGAGCGCCAGCGGCGCGATCGTGTTCGCATCGAAGCCGTCCAGCCCGCGCATCTGCCAGGCGTCGATCCAGGCGCGGAACGGCGCGGCCTCGACGCCGGCCTGTCCGACACCGCCGCGCGCAAACGTCTCGGCCGTGCGATGGGTATCGGCGCGCGTCACCGCCGCATGCGCCATCCACACCTGCTGCGTTGCCCAGCCTTCCAACGCCGTGCCCGGCTGCAACGCCTGCCGGAACAGTGTCCATTGCGCGCCACAGTCCCGGCCTGCGGAGTCGCGCAGATTTGCCGTCACATACCACCACTCGATACGGAATTCCGGATGCGGGCCGTGATCGGCCGGAAACGAGAAAGCCCACCCGGGGGTGACGCGGGCAAAACCGTCCGCCTTTTCCTCCAGCCCCGCAAAGCCCTGCGCGCGCGCGGCGGTGTGAAGCGCTAACCCTGCAGCGCCCCCGGCAAACGCTCGTCGCGTGATGCTAGCGTTCATTGGCAAAGATCCGGATCAGGCCGGCGGGCTGCATCCGCGCCAGCCGCAACACCGGCAGCAGCGCGGCGCAAAACGCCGCCAGCATGGCAACGCCGACGAGCTGCATCAGTTGCAGCGGAAACACCTGGAACGGCAGTCGCCAGCCGAACGCCTTCACGTTCACCACCGCAAGCAGGCACCAGGCGACGAGCAGACCGAGCGGCAAGGCGAGCAGGGCGGTGATCAGCGCGACCGACAGGGTCTTGAGCAACTCGATCGCAGCGAGGCGCTGCCGCGTCACGCCGATCGCCCATAGCGGCGCGAGCTGCGGCAGCCGGGAATTGGCCAGCGTCAGCAGGCTCGTCAGCAATGCGACGCCGGCAACACCCAGCGTGAAGGCGTTGAGCGCGGTCGTCACGGCAAAGGTGCGGGTGAAGATGCGCTTTGATTCCGCTTTCACCGTCGCCTGGTCGGCAAGGCTGCGATCGTCAAGCATGAACTTTTCCTGCATCGCCGAGATCAGCGCCGTGATCTGCGTAGGCTCGACGCGCAGGCCGAAACGGGTTTGCGGGATGGCGGGAAAATGCCGCGTCAGCGCCGCATAGTTCACCGTGATCTGGCCCTTGGGGTTGCCGTAGTCGGCATAGATGCCGACGATTTCCAGCGGCCAGTCGCCGCCGGGAATCGGCACATCGATCTGCTCGCCAATGGAAAGCTTCAGCCGACGCGCCAGTTGCTCGCTGATGAAGGCGGCATCTCCCGGCCTTAGCCGCACCCAGGCATTGGGCGCAGCCTCCAGCAACGGCCAGTGCTCGCGATAGGTGGAATGATCGACGATGCCGAATATTTCGATCGGATTGCCGGCGAGCTGCACGTCGGCGCGGCCGGTCGGCAGGATCGCCTGCACCTCGCGGCGTTCGCGCAGCCACGCCTTGATCTCGTTCGTCTGCCGCTCGTCTTTGGCGAAGACATAGACGTCGTTGGCAAGCCGGCCATCGAGCCAGACGAGGAAGGTGCGGCTGAAACTTTCCACCATGGTGGCGACGCCGACATTGACGGCGAGCGCGAGCAAGAGCGCCATCAGCGCGAGCGAGAGGCCGGAGAGCTGCTGACGGCTGTCGGCCCAGAACCAGCGCGCCAGCGGCTGCTCGGCAGTCCCCTCGCCGAGTGCCAGCACGCGCGCGAGGATCGGCGGCAGCGCCAGTGCGGCGCCCAGCATCAAGGCTGCGAGCACGGCAAATCCCGCAACCAGCGAATCGCCGAACCAGAGGAAGCCGGCCGCGATCGCGAATACCGCCACTGCCGCCGCGCCCTGCAATTGCAGCCAACGCCGCTGCGCCTGCTGCCAGGCCTGCGGCTGGGCGGAAGCGAGCACCGGCAGCCGCGCTGCCTTGATCAGGCTGGCGGCGGAAGCAGCCAGCGCGCCGACTACGGAGATGGCGATGCCGGCGAGCCACCACTCGCCCTTGAGCGCAAGTTGCCCCGGGACCGACGCGCCATAGAGTCCGCGGAGCGAGGCTGCCACATCAGGCAGCAGCGCGGCGGCGATGAAATAGCCGCAGACAAGCCCTGCGAGTCCCGCCACGAGCGCAAATGCGACCTGCTCGATGACAAGCACGGCATTGAGCATGCGCGCGGAGACGCCGCAGGAGCGCAAGGTGCGCAGCATCGGCAGCCTTTGCTCGAAGGCAAGGCCGACGGCGGAATTGACGATGAAGAGCCCGACAAAAAACGACAATAGTCCAAAGGCGGTGAGGTTGAGGTGGAAGCTGTCGGTCAACCGCTCCAGATCGGTTTCTGCGTCCGGCTCGACCAGGCGGAGGCGATCGCCGGAGACGCTCTCCAATGCGGCGCGGTGGCCTTTGCCCTTGCCGACCAGCAGCCGCGACAGCTGCCCCGGCATGTTCAGCACCTGCTGTGCGATGCCGATATCGACCACCAGCAGGTCGGGAACGAGGCTTTGCTGCAGGCGCAGCGGCGGCAGCAGCATGCCATTATTGGCTTCGGGCCGCGCGCCTTCGGCGAGCTTCAGGTCGGACAGCGTTTCCGGCGAGACCAGCATCCGGCCGGGCGGGGTGATGAAGGCCGCAAATTCGCCGCGCCCCACCGTCGGCGCATCGCCGACTTCGCCGGGCAGCGTAACCGGCTCGATGCCGAGCAGGCGAAAGCTCCGCCCGCCGATCTGGATGCGGCCTTCGACGACCGGCGACACCGGCCAGCCGGCTCGGCGCAGGTCGACGAACAGTTGTTGTGGAAGCGGCTTGCCATCCTTGGCCACGAGCATCGCGGTTCGCGTGCCGCCGAACATCGACGCCGCACGGTCGTAGGAGCTGCGCGCCTGCTGGTTCAGCGCCTGCACGCCGCTCCACAGCGCCGTCGCGGAGATCAGCCCGATCAGGAGCGTCGCCAGCTGCATCGGATGCCGCCGCCAATGGCTGAGCAGCGTTGCGAGGGTCCACAGCGCGCGCTTCATGCGATCATCCCGGCATGCAGCGTCACCTGCCGGTCCAGCGTGGCGGCGAGCCGTGCGCTGTGCGTCACCATGAGGAAGCCGCAGCCCGAGCGTGCTACCAGGTCGCGCGCCAGCGCCAGCACCTCGTCGGCAGTGTCCTCGTCAAGGTTGCCGGTCGGCTCGTCCGCGAGCAGCAGCAGAGGCTTTGGTGCAAGCGCACGCCCGATCGCGACGCGCTGCTGCTGTCCGCCCGAAAGCTGCTCCGGATAGCGATTCAAGAGCTCGCCGAGCCTGAGCCGCTCCACCAGCTCCTTGTGCCAGGCCGCGTCGTGCTTTCCTGCCAGCCGCGACTGGAATTTCAGATTGTCCTCGACCGACAGGCTCGGGATCAGGTTGAACTGCTGGAAGACCAGCCCCAGCCGGTCGCGCCGCAGCCCCGCGCGCGATGCATCGTTGAGGCCGGAGAGCGCCATGCCGTCGATCCTGATCTCGCCGCCGTCGGCGGCATCCAGCCCCGCGATCAGGTGCAGCAGTGTGCTTTTACCGCTGCCGGATTCCCCGGTCAGCGCCACGCTTTCGCGTGCGGCCACGCGCAAGTCCACGCCGCGCAGCACAGCGACTGATTCGCTCGCGGAGCGGTAGCTCTTGGTAAGGCCGGTGATCTCGAGCACGTTCAATGCGGCCGCTCAGCAAGGCTTGCAGTGCTTCGGGGCTGCCGAGGCAGCAAAGATGGCCGGCAAGGCAATCTTGTTGTGGTCGCGACCGGTGGAACGCAGCATGGGATACCTCTCATCTTCCGTCGCACCATAGCAAGGCTGAGTGCTCCAATCCCCGTGAAAATGCGCCGTTGCCAACGCCATGGCGCCATGGCTAGCATTCCCCTCCGAGGCCGCTCTTCGTCGCGGGGCCAAGAACGAGAAGCTGGGGAACCAAACATGACCGGACAACCGACGCCGAAGGGTGCCTGGAAGATCACTTTCCTTCTGTTTCTGTTCATGGTGGTGAACTTTGCCGACAAGATCGTGGTGGGTCTCGCCGGCGTGCCGATCATGAGCGACCTCAAGCTCGACGCCGAGCAGTTCGGCAAGCTCGGCTCTTCATTCTTCCTCCTGTTCTCGGTCTCGGCCATCATCGTCGGCTTCATCGTCAATCGCGTTTCCACGCGCTGGGTGCTGCTGGTGATGGCGGTGATCTGGTCGCTGTCGCAATTCCCGATGGTCGGCACCGTTAGCTTCACGACACTCTTGATATGCCGCATCATTCTCGGCGCCGGCGAGGGACCGGCCTTCGCGGTCGCGGCGCATGCGCTCTACAAATGGTTCCCGGACGAGAAGCGCACGCTGCCGACCGCTATCCTCTCGCAGGGTTCGGCGTTCGGCGTGATCATAGCGGTGCCCGCACTGAACTGGGTGATCGTCAATTATTCCTGGCACCACGCCTTCGGCGTGCTTGGCGTCGTCGGCCTGATGTGGGCGGTGGTGTGGCTGATGCTCGGCAAGGAAGGCCCGCTGGTGTCGACGGCGGAGCAGGCCGCAAGCGAGCCGCGCATCCCCTATTTCCAGCTGCTCACCTCGCGCACCTTCATCGGCTGCGTCGCCGCGACGTTCGGCGCCTATTGGGCGCTGTCGCTGGGGCTTACCTGGTTCACGCCCTTCGTCGTGCAGGGGCTCGGCTTCTCGCAGAAGGAAGCCGGCCTGATCTCGGTGCTGCCCTGGGTGTTCGGCGCGACGATCGTGCTGCTAACGGGCTGGATCTCCCAGGTGATGCTGGCGAGGGGATATACCACGCGCGGCGCCCGCGGCGTGCTCGGCGCGGCGCCTCTGGTTGTCGGCGGCTGCATCCTCGCCATGCTGCCGCATGTCAGCGGCGCCGGCCTGCAGGTAGCGCTCCTGGTGATCGGCTCCGGGCTCTGCGGCTCGATCTACGTGGTGTGTCCGCCTATGTTGGGCGAGTTCACGCCGGTATCGCAGCGCGGCGCCGTAATCGCGATCTACGGCGCGATCTATACGCTGGCGGGCATCATCGCGCCGCTGACCATGGGCCATGTGATCAAGTACGCGGCAACACCGATCGAGGGCTACATGACCGGCTTCACCATCAACGCCGCGATCATGATCGCCTCCGGCGTGCTCGGCCTGCTGCTGCTCTGGCCCAACACCGAGCGCGCGCGGCTGAATGCAGCGGCGACGAAGCCGAAGTTTGCGTGAGCGGTAATCGATCCGGGCCTCATGGTTTGAGACGCGGGGCTATGCCGCGCTCCTCACCATGAGGAGCCGCGAAGCGGCGTCTCGAAGGATCAGGGCCGCCGATCTACGCCGCAGGGGATCGCGAAAGCGCCTGTGTGGACGCTTATTGGCGTAGCAACGATCAACCCGCCGCGGCGGAAAACTGCCGCGCGTCCCCCTGCGCACCGCGAATCAGCCGGCCGGGACGGTTGCCGGTGGCGCGGCCGGCGCGCTGCGTCACCGCGCCGGACACGATGGTCGCATCATAACCATCCACCTGCTGCAGCAGGCGCCGTCCGCCGACCGGCAGGTCGTAATGCACCTTCGGCGGATGCAGGTGCAGCCGGTCGTAATCGATCACATTGACGTCGGCCTTGAAGCCAGGGGCGATCACGCCGCGGTCGTAGAGGCCGACCGACAGCGCGGTCTTGCGCGACTGCGCCGCCACCACGAACGGGATCGAGAGTTTCTCGCCGCGGGTGCGGTCGCGGGTCCAGTGCGTCAGCAAATAGGTCGGGAAGCTGGCATCGCAGATGATGCCGCAATGGGCGCCGCCATCGGAGAGGCCGGGCACCGCATTCGGGTCGGTCAGCATCTCCCGCGTGGCGTCGAGATTGCCGTCGGCATAGTTGAGGAACGGCACATAGAGCATGCCGCGGCCTTCGTCCGACAGCATCGCGTCATAGGCGAGTTCTTCCGGCTGCTTGCCCATCCGCTGCGCCTGCGCGCCCAGCGCATTCTCCCTCGGCTGCTCGTAATCGGGGGGATTACCCAGCAGGTAGATCTTGTCGTAGTTCGGCTTGAAGAACAGCGGATCGTCGGTCGCGGTCGCGCTCTCACTGAGGATCGCGGCGCGCACCTCCGGCCGGCGCAGCCGCGCCAGCCGCTCGGCCAGCGGCAGGTGCGCGATCGCCTTGTAGCTCGGATGGGTCTGGAAGGGATTGCGCGACAACTCGAGCCCGAGCAGGAGGCCGACCGGTCTTGCTGCGATCTGCGCGGTGATGGAAAGCCCGCGCGCAGTGGCCGCGCCGATCTCGTCCAGCGTCTGGCGCCAGCGCCGCGGCGCGCGGTCGTTCTGGGTGATCGAGAAGGTGATCGGGCATTTCGTGTTGTCCGCGACCCGCAGCATCATCGGCAGGTCTTCGTGGATGGTGGAGAGGTCCAGCACGAATTGCAGCACGCTGCGGCCTTGCGTCTGCATCGCCGCCGCAATCGCGGTCAGCTCGTCCTCGCCCGCCTTCAGGGTCGGTGTGAAATCGCCGGTCGAGGTGCGGTGGTTGAGCGTGCGCGAGGTCGAAAAACCGAGTGCGCCGGCGCGCACCGCTTCGGCCGCAAGCTGCGCCATCGCCTTGTTGTCTTCTTCTGTCGAGGGATCGCGCCGCGCGCCGCGCTCGCCCATCACATAGACGCGCAGCGCCGCATGCGGCAGTTGCGCGCCGATATCCATGTCGAAATTCCGCTCCGACAGCCAGTTCATGTAGTCGGGAAAGCTCTCCCATTGCCAGGGAATGCCGGCGCTGAGCACCGGTTCGGGGATGTCCTCGACGCCTTCCATGAGCTGGATCAGCCGCGTGTGATCGGAGGGCTTGCAGGGCGCAAAGCCGACGCCGCAATTGCCCATGATCGCGGTGGTCACGCCGTTCTGGGAGGAAGGCGTGATCTCGTGGCTCCAGGTCACCTGCCCGTCGTAATGGGTGTGGACGTCGACAAAGCCTGGCGTGACCAGCTTGCCCTTGGCATCGATCTCTTCCTTGCCCTTGCCCAAAACCTTGCCGACCTCGGTGATGCGTCCGTCGCGAATGGCGACATCGGCCTCAAAGAGATCGCCGCCCTTGCCGTCGGCAATGTTGCCGCCGCGCATCACGAGGTCGGGAGCATCGGTCATGGCGCTTCATCCCTGTTGAATTTTTGTTGCCGCATCATGCGGCATGCCGGTCTGCAGTCAACCGCCGCGAATGAGGCTCTGGGATGCGTTCGGCCTCAAGAGGTTGCCTCCCTTCCGCCTAGGCACGACGCCCGGACCGTCATTTTTCCGCCCTGACAGGAACAAACCCGTCAAACAAATCTGCACCGACAGCGCGCGATGGAAATAAGGGGAAGCGACGTCAATGGTGTCAGAAAACAGTGCTGTCTATGATCCCGAAGAGCTTGCGCTGCTCGGCAGGATTCTGGACCAGGTGGTGCAGTCGCTGCCACCCGATCTGCGCACGACCTACAATCGTGCGGCACTCGCGAAGAACATCCTGGCCTGCGCCTCCACCGGCGAGCGCGATCCGGACAAGCTCAGGCGCGCGGCATTGATGATACCGAGGGTCGGCGCCGCGGCGTGACCGGTATGCGAGGCAATTTCGCCACAGCGACGAAGTCAACAATCCCCCATCGCACAGCGTCGCAGCATTGCTGCGCGCCTGCTTCGCTTCGGCCAAAACCGGATGAGCCGATCGCGTCGATGGGTATAGACCGGCAACAGAGGTAGTAATGCTTTACTCACAAAGCCCGCCGCTTGCGGACAACGATGCGGCCCGGCAATCTTCTTCCCGAGGCTTTGCTCGCGATCAGGAGGCGCGCAGCGAACCGCGGTTCGGCGGAGCGCCCGCGAGCGCATCGATCCACACACTTCCGCGTCCCCGCACGCGGCCGTCCGTCGGCCGGCGAATGCTTCGCGCGGTCAGCCGATTCGTGATGGCGGTCTTCATCGGCGTCGGCGCCACGCTCGGCTGGCAGGCTTATGGAGATACGGCAAAACAGATGCTCGCCGTGCACGCGCCGGAGCTGGTGCCGCTGCTGGCCTGGTTGCCGGCGAAATCGCCGCCCGCCGTCGCTGCAGCGCCAGCCAGCCCCACGCTGCAGCTGGAACCGCTGGCGGCCAATCTGGAGTTCGTCCGGCGCAGCGTCGAACAGATGGCCATCAAGCAGGAGCAGATCATCAGGTACGTCGCGGCGTTACAGGCCATCGACGAGGAGATCAGGCAGAAGGTGTCGTCGCCGCCTCCCGCCCCGCCGCAGCCCGCCGCCGCGGTCCCGCCGCCAAAGCCCGCGGCGCCAAAGCTGCAGC
>JAEZEU010000385.1 GCA_023432885.1 Pseudomonadota bacterium
TGTTGAAGCGCCGGCTTGACGAGGCCTTGCGGCTTCTTCTCGCCGGCAGCGCGGGCAAACTTTCGTTGACGGAGATCGGCGGGCGCTGCGGTTTTGGCGGCACAAGCCAGTTCAGCCGCGCGTTCCGCGCGCGGTTCGGCCTGCCGCCGCGGCAGTACCGCGCCCTCCTGGGCCAGCAGGACCTCGACTGGCACGAAGCGCGGCTCCGAGCCGACGGCTTCGACCGGGATTCCCTGTTTTTGCGGCACCGGGGATTGAACGGATCGAATTAGTCGCTAGGGCCGGATTGAGCGCAGGTACTTCCAGGTGTTCTGAACCCTTTGAGCCGCGGGGTTTGGAGGTAGCGCTCGTCTCGCCAGAGCCGGCCGGGATGGCGGGGACCGAACCGGGCATATCCAGGCTGGTCCAGGAGGATGAAGTCCACACGGGTCAGGCCCGTTGCGAGGGCGCTAAGCCAGACGTCTCGCCCAGGAACATTGCTACCGGGCTCGTCTCCACGCCACGCCTCACCTCTTGAGTGATCGATTTAGGGGCATGCTGTCATTCGATTGCCGCCAGTCCGCCGCGCGCCAGCCGCTGAGAGAGTCGCAATCGCGACGTTTCGAACGCAGCGCGCAGCCACGCCAAAAGGCGGGCGGCTTCCTGCAGGGTACGGTTCTGGGCGAGCCGTCCTTCCACCACTGCACTTATCCTCATTGCAGGGGGAACAAGGGCAGGCGCGGAAAGCAGGCGGCGTTCTTGAAATCGCGGGTGAGCAAAGCCCTGGCAACCATCGATCTTCTCCACGTCGTCGGTTCGCTATGAAGTCGTGAGTCACCGCGATGACGCAGAGCGTGAGCCAACCGCTCGTCGCGACGACTACCCCTCCACGATTTGAGGCGGACAGGCGTCTCGCCCGATTTCGCATTCATCAGATTCGGCGACAGCACGGCGGCCTCGGGCTGATCTTGCTGCGGCTTCTCCAGACCGACGCGCTCTGCTGTCGGGCAATAGTGAGTCGGCATGGGCTAGGGTGACAATTTCCATGATTTGAAACGCCCGATTTAGGCATCGACCCGGGAGTTGCCGCGTCATCGGAACAGATGATGTCATCGGCTTTTCCACGTCCCTTCCCGGCTGCGATGAGACAGCGGGTCATGGGCAAGCGTCATGAGGACGTTCGCCCAGCTATCCCGGGGAACGTCACGCCGATCCGCTCGCCGTTCGCCCGGATGAGCTTAGAGCGGCGATCAGCGCCGCGTATGCCGGCACCCTTCGCAGCGGCCTCCTGCAAGGCTTGCGTCCCGGCGCACTCTCACTTGAGATCAGCGGGCCTGTAGGTCTCGACGAACTTCAGTGCAAAGCCGTTGTGGAACGTACGGATCACCCGTCCGATGCAACCGCCGATCGCCAGCGGCATGCGACCGGCGGCGGCTTGCTCGACGACACAGCCATTAGCGCAGCACGCCAAGCACCCGGCGCAAGCGCGACCTCACGCACGAGGGCTTGCCTGTCTCGGCAGATGCCGTCTGGAACCGAACGATGGGAGAGCAGGTCGTTAACACGAACGCAAGGCGCGTGCATTGCCAGTCAGGCCCTAATGCACCGCTCGATACCGGTCCGGGATACATCAGCCCCATCGCCACGGTCGCCGTCACAGCGAGAA
Organism: Pseudomonadota bacterium; assembly: GCA_023432885.1. Taxonomy (GTDB): domain Bacteria; phylum Pseudomonadota; class Alphaproteobacteria; order Rhizobiales; family Xanthobacteraceae; genus Bradyrhizobium. The sequence goes on from JAEZEU010000385.1 coordinate 1,646, forward strand.
GTGTGACGAGCAGGACACTGGCGGCGATCCGCCGGGAGATACGGAAGTTGGATAGCATGGTTTGCGCTCCTCATCAGCGCGCCCAGCTCAACATAGGACCTCTCCGGCTTTTCCTTTGTGATCGAGATCACAGGACGCGGACTTTTCGGCGAAAGGAGAGCGTCGCAGCCACACAGCGCGGAACCTTGGGACAACTCACGCAACTACGTTGCGACAGCCGTCCGCTTGGGAAACACTTCGTGTTTCCGCCAGGGACGTATTGGGGGCGTGCGATGAGTGGGCAGGAGGGCGGCTACGACTATACGCGCTATCGGGAGCTGCTGGTCGAGGCGGTCGACGAAAAGAAGCGGCTGGAACTGATCGACCTCCTCATCGAGGAGAAGGCGCACGATCGGCTGCAGGCGCAGCGCCTGTCTGACCGGGTCGCCATGACGACGGCGACGGTGACCAGAATCCTCGGGCCGGGCGGACGGCGCGACGCCTTCTGAGTGGCCGGGGCAGCTTATCGGTCCGTGGCATACATCACCGCTGAGCCGACCAACGCCACCATTGCGCAGGCCAACAAGGCATATTCCAGGATCGCAACGGCTTGGCGCGGCGCTTCGGTGGCGCTCACCATGTCATAAAGCAGCCAGCACGTCGTGACTGCGCTGAGCAGCATTACCCGCGGCCATTTGCTATTCACAGAAATCTCCCCTGCTCTGCCCCCTTTTGGACGCTGGCATTTTGCCTCGGGTTCACTTAGTGAAGCGACGACATCGGCGAACTGCCGATCCCATCGAACAGGATGAGAACACAGGGTCCCAATGAGCGGATTCAAAGAACCTAATTTTTCCGACCGTCAAAGAGCCGCGGCCGATGCCCGGCAGAAGATCCTCGAGAAATTTCGCGCGCGTCCCGATGCGGACGATCCCGCGGTGAAGGCGCGTGAAGCCGAACGGGCGGCGATTGCCGCCACCCGCGCCAGGGCGAAGGAAGCGCGCGAGGCTGAGAAGGCCGAGCAGAAGCGCCGTGAGGCGGAGGCGGCGGCCGCCGAAGCCGCCCGGATCGCGCGGGAGAAGGAGGAGGAAGCCGCGCGCCAAGCGACGCTCGAGGCCGAGCAGAAGGCCAAGCGCGATGCCCGTTACGCCGCGCGCAAGGACCGCGGCAAAAAGAAGAAATAGGCTTCGTCCAGGAATGCGCGAGGCCCGCCGCACACGTTGGCGCCGGGCCTTTCGCGAGGATGCCGATGAGGCCTCAGTTCTTCTTCATCGCGTCGTCCTTCTTCATGCCGTCGGAGTGGCTGCCGTTCTTCATCGTGTCCTTCTTCTTCATCGCGTCCTTGGACATGGCCTCTTCCTTCTTCATCGAATCCCCCTTCATCATCTTGTCCTGGGCCAGGGAAGGCGCGAACGTAAGTCCGATCGAGACCAGGGACGCGGAAATGCCGAGCGCGATACGGGAGCGGGTGTTCATGGGGAGATCGTCCTTTTTGACCATTGGGTGAAGCGACGTTCGTCGCTGCTTCCCGTACGCGGGCCCTTGGCTGTTTGTTACCCGCGCTTTGCCCCATTTCCGTCCTGTAACGAACCCTTGAAGAGCGTTTTTGAGGCTCAGGAGGAATCCGGCAGCGTTGGGGGGCGCGGATCCTCGCCAGCCTTCGCTGCCATCCGGCCCTCCGATCGAGTGTGCGGCGCAGCAAATTGCCTCTTGCCTCCGCGTCCGGCTTTCGACCTGGACACACCACAACTTTCAGATGAGAGAAAATCCGAAGGTAGACCGGCTAATGTGCCCTCGCGGCCGGTTGCGTCCGGGATTTCAATCAAGAACAAACGGGAGACATTCATGCTGACACGCCGCCATGTTCTAGCCACCGCCATCGCTGCGCCCGCCATCCTGCGCTACGGGATCGGCACGGCGCAGGCCGCCACCAACCTTAAGATTTCGCACCAGTTTCCCGGCGGCACCATCGACAAGGGGGACTTCCGTGACCGGTTGTGCCGCATGTTTGCAGCCGAAGTGGCAAAACGTTCCGGCGACGACATCAAGGCGGACGTCTATCCGAACTCCTCGCTGATCAAGACCAACGCGCAGTTCTCCGCGATGCGCAAGGGCGCGCTGGATATCAGCCTCTATCCCCTGCCCTATGCCGGCGGCGAAGTGCCGGAAACCAATATCGGCCTGATGCCTGGCCTGGTCTCGACCTACGACCAGGGCCTGAAGTGGAAGACGTCGCCGGTCGGCAAAGCACTGACGGACTTCCTCGCCGACAAGGGAATCGTCATTCTCACCTGGGTCTGGCAGGCCGGCGGCGTAGCCAGCCGCAGCAAGCCGATCGTCGCGCCGGAAGATGCCAAGGGCTTCAAGGTTCGCGGGGGCTCGCGCGAGATGGACATGGTGCTGCAGACCGCGGGCGCCGCCGTGCTCTCGGTGCCTTCCAACGAACTGTATGCGGCGATGCAGACCGGCGCCTGCGATGCCGGCATCACCTCCTCCACCAGCCTGATCTCGTTCCGCCTGGAAGAAGTCGCAAAATGCCTCACCTCTGGTGCCGACGCTTCCTACTGGTTCATGATGGAGCCGTTGCTGATGTCGAAGGCGATCTTCGACAAGCTGCCGAAGAACCACCAGGACGTCATCCTTTCCGTCGGCGCCGAGCTCGAAGCCTTCGGCAAGAAGGGGGCGCAGGATGACGATATCGAGGTGGCCAAGGTCTATGAGAAAGCCGGCGCCAAGGTCAGCAAGCTCGATGTCGCCACCGTCAACAAGTGGCGCGACATCGCGCGCGATACCGCCTGGAAGGACTATAGCGCCAAGACCGCGACCGCAGCTAACCTCTTGAAGCTCGCAAGCGACATCACCGCATGATGCATGGTCCGATCGCGGATCAAGGCGAACTGAAAGGTCCCGCCCCGAGCAATCCGCTCGTGGCGGCACTGGGGCGCGCACTTGATGTCTGTAACCGAATTATCGTCATTTTCGCCGGGATCGCGCTGGTCGCTGCCTGCGTGATCCTCAGCTATAGCGTGCTCGGCCGCGCGCTGTTCAAGAGCCCGAACTACTGGCAGGACGAGGCTGCGGTGTTCCTGCTGGTCGGCGCCACCTTCATGACGGCGGCCTACGTGCAGAGCCAGCGCGGCCATGTCGCCATCGAGGCCTTCACCGGCCTGATGTCGCCGCTGGCGAACCGCATCCGCCTGTGGCTGGTCGACGTGGCGAGCTTCGCCTTCTGCGCCTTCTTCACGTGGAAGTCCTACACCCTGGCGCACGAGGCCTATGTCGATGGCCAGGTCTCGAACTCGATGTGGTCGCCGCCCCTCGCCATTCCCTACACGCTGATGGCGCTCGGGATGTCGCTGCTCTGTCTCCAGCTTCTTCTGCAAATCATGCTTCCCCTGACCGGAGCGCAGCGCCGATGACGATGGGTGTTCTTGGCATCGGCATCAGCTACGGCGCGGCTACTCTGTTTGCGATGTTTTCGGGGATGCCTATCGCGTTTGCGCTGGGCGCCGTCGCCGTCGTGTTCATGGCGATCTACATGCCGGCCGCCTCGCTCGATACGGTGACGCAGAACGTGTACGAGGAAATGGCCTCGATCACGCTTCTGTCGATCCCGCTGTTCATCCTCAAGGGCGCGGCAATCGGCCAGTCGCGTGCCGGCCAGGATCTCTATTCCGCGCTGCACGCGTGGCTGCACCGCATTCCCGGCGGGCTCGGGGTTGCCAACGTCTTTGCCTGCGCGCTGTTTGCAGCAATGGCGGGCTCTTCGCCCGCAACCTGTGCGGCGATCGGCTCGGCCGGAATCCCCGAGATGCGCAAGCGCGGCTATTCCGGCGGCCTCGCTGCCGGCATCATCGCCGCCGGCGGCACGCTCGGCATCCTGCTGCCACCCTCGATCACCATGATCCTGTTCGCGGTGGCCGCGGAAAAATCGCTCGGCCGCCTTTTCCTCGCCGGCATTGGCCCGGGGCTGCTGCTCGTCACGTTGTTCGGGCTCTACGCCGTGTTCCGCTTCCGGAAGGAATTCGCGCTGGCGCAGGCGCTTTACGAAAAGACCGGCAAGGAATCGGCAATCCTGCACCGCGACGAATTCACCATGGCCGAGCGCTTCACTATGCTGCCGCGGGTGATCCCGTTCGTGCTGCTGCTGACCGGCGTCATGGTGGCGCTCTATGGCGGCTACGCCACCCCGTCGGAGACCGCCGGTCTCGGCGGATTGCTCGCGCTGTTCCTGATTGCGGCAATCTACGCCGTCTGGACGCCGAGCGACCTCTCGCCGATCATCAAGGCGACGATCCGGGACTCCACCATGCTGATGATGATCATCGGCATGTCGCTGCTCTATTCCTACGTGATGAGCTATCTGCACATCTCGCAATCGGCCGCGCAGGCGATCATCGACATGCACCTGCCGCGCTGGGAACTGCTCGCCGCGATCCTTCTCATGGTGGTCGTGCTCGGCTTCTTCCTGCCGCCGGTGTCGATCATCCTGATGACCGCGCCGATCATCCTGCCGCCGCTCCGCGCCGCCAATTTCGACATCATCTGGTTCGGCGTCGTCATGACGATCGTGATGGAGATGGGCCTGATCCACCCGCCGGTCGGCCTCAACATCTTCGTCATCCGAAACGTCGCGCCTGACATCTCCTTGCGCGAGGTGATCTGGGGCACGCTGCCTTTCGTCCTCCTGATGATGCTGGCCGTCCTGCTGCTCTGCCTCCTCCCGCAGATCTCGACCTGGCTACCAGACATGGTGATGGGCCCGGACGGGGGAAGGTGATCGCTACCGTAGCTGCGCAGGGTGGGCAAAGCGAAGCGTGCCACCTTCAAGAGCACGGACCGTGATGGTGGGCACGGCGCAAGCGCGCCTTTGCCCACCCTACGAATTCCGAGCCTTCGCATTCAACGCAGAGGCCACGCGGCTGACCGGCGGGCGGCCGATCAGCTTGCTGATCGCGTTGGTCGCCGCCAGCAACTTCGGCATGTCGATGCCGGTCTTAATTCCCATGCCCTCGAGCATGTAGACGACGTCTTCGGTCGCCACATTACCCGTGGCGCCCGGCGCATAGGGGCAACCGCCGAGCCCGCCGGCGGCGGAATCGATCACGCGGCAGCCTTCCTCCATGCCGGCATAGAGATTGGCGAGCGCCTGGCCGTAGGTGTCGTGGAAATGCATCGCAAGGTTGGCGACCGGAAGCTCGGCGCCGACCGCGCGCAGCATCTCCCTGGCCTTGAGCGGCGTGCCGAC
>JAEZEU010000214.1 GCA_023432885.1 Pseudomonadota bacterium
TTCAGGTCGGCAACCGCGATGCGCGCGGTGGCGGTAATGAGCTCGGTGGTGAGCTGGGTGATCGCTTCGCGCAAGGCGAGATGGATGGTCACCGGCACGACCGCAAGCGTCGGCGACCACAGCATCATCACCGGCTGCGGCGCGCGGCCGTTCCGGCCTGCAAGCTCGGCAAGGAACTCGGTATGGCCGGGATGCTTGAAGCCGGCGCGATACAGCACGCTCTTGGCGATGGGATTGGTGACGACGGCGCTGGCGCGGCCAGCCGTGACGTCCTCCACGGCCCGGCGGATCGAGGCCAGCACCGCCTCCGCGCTGCTGCCGTCGGGGCGGCCTGGCGCTGCTGTCGCGGGCTGGCCCGTCGCGACCACCGGCAGGGCCTTTGCAAACGCTGTGTTCGCCTCATCGGCGGCGACCTCCGCGAACTCGGCGGTCAGGCCGAGATGCCTCGCGCGTTCGGTGAAGAAGGCACGCTCGCCAAGCAGATAAAATGGCGGAACGTCCGCCTCGCTCCGGCGCAGCCACGCCTCGATGGCGATGTCGGGTCCGATACCTGCGGGCTCACCGCAGGTCAGGGCAAGGGGCTTTGCCATGCATCAACGGTATTCGATCATCGCGGACTTGCGGACTTCCTGCAGGTACCATTTCGACTTTGCCTCGTACTTCTCCACGAACATCTTGTCGCGGATTTCCTTCTTCTTCGGCGTGTCGATGGTGGTCTTGTTGCGGGCGCAGAGAGCGACCGTTTCGATGCCCTGCCTGGTCCTCTCGGGTGGCGTCAGGCGGCCGACCGGGGTCTTCTCCAGCATGTCGCGCAGTACCTCAGGCAGATCGGCGGAGGTCTTGGTGACGATCTCGCGGATTGCCACGTTCTTCATGGATTTGAAGTAGCTGTTGGCCTCGGCGCAGTTGGTGACGCGCTCGCGTAGCGACTCGGCCTCCCTCTTGCGCTGCTCATAAGCCTCCGGAGGCGACCCGCGCGGCACGATCAGCACGAACGGCTGCATCTTGTACTCGGAGGCTTCGACCTCGAGCTTGTCGTCGCCCTTCTCGCGCACGGCAGCAGCGACATCCTTCTCGCCGACCTGCAGGCTCTCCTTGTAGCGGCCGCGCACCAGGCTGCCCCAGACCATCTCCGCCTTGATGCGAGCGCGCAGTGTCTCCGGCCGCACGCCCTGTTTCTCCAGAACCTGGTTGAGTTGATCCGGCGTCAGGCGCATGCGCTGCGCCATCCCGGCGTAGGACTGGTCGATGTCGCTCGACGAAGGGTCAACGCCGAAGCGCTTGCCTTCCCTGACCTTCACCTTCTCGTCGATCAACTCGTTGATAACGTCCTGACGGGTCGGCTGCTTGCGGGTCGTCATGAAAATGAGCTTGCTGCGCTGCTCGATGTCCATGCTGGTGATCGGCTCGCCATTGACCATGACAACGACGGTTTGCGCGCGCGCAGGCGCGCTGCAACCGATCGCGACGAACAGGATTGCAGCAAGAACAGTTGAGAGGCGGAGCGAGGGCATGTTGGTCATGGTCCTAAGCGCATTTCAACCTGTTGAATCCGGGCCGCTGTCCGCGGCAAGTCCGTCCCTGAGGTTAGATGTTACTGGATGCCGCTCGGCCCTGCTGCGCCCGTCGAATTCGCGATGGTACGCAGGCCGATCTGCAACATGAACGTATGGTTCAAGGTCGCTGGCGTTAGGCCGGGAGAATAATTGTACGACGTCACGTAGTTGGCGGCCAGCACGAAGCAGTCATCCACGTAGCCGGCGCCGATGATGTACTGGTTGACCTTGTTGGCTTCAAGATCCCAGCGCGCCGCGCCGGAGACCACCCAGTTGGCGGCGAGCTTGATCGAGGCGCTCCCCAGCAGACCCTCGCGACGGGTGAGGTAGCCGAGTTCCGGCTGTGCGGCATAGTTGCCGTACGTCATCGAGACCGACCAGCGATCGAACGTGGCGCGACCCTCGGCCTCGAAGCGGTTGACGTTCATCGTCGCCTCGTCGAACCGCGCCCGGGTCGAGAAGGTGTAGGTTCGGTTCGGCGAATAGTTGACCCGCGCCACATAGTCGGAACGCGGAGTGGCGAGGCCAGAGTCGAGGCCCGTGTTGGTCGCATCGACCACCGCGAAAGAATTCAGGCCGAACAGCTGGTAGGACTGGCCGAACAGCACGTTGATCGAGCCGCCGCGATCGAACTGCGTCGTGGCCTGGACGCCGACATTGGCGCGGCCGCCGCCCTCGACGCGGTCGTAGCCGGAGAATTTGTCGACCGCGAACAGGTTGCTGGCGTCGAACACCAGGCTCTGCGCATCCTCATTCGGCAGCTTGCCGGCATAGGTCTCGTTCGGGCGTATGATGACCTGCGCAATCGGCTCGATCGTCGTGGTGCCCCACGGCTGAACATTGATGAAGGGATAGCGATATTCGAGACCCACGGCCGGCATCGCCCGCAGCGCCTGGGTATCGCCGACCGGCAGGAAGTTGGAAACGCCCGGCTGGTTCGAGATCGAGGCGTCGATGGCATCCGCACGCAGGATCGCGAACGGCGTCCAGATCTGGCCGATAGGATCGGTAAAGGACTTGCGCCACTGCACTGCAGCTGTGGCGCGCGTGTAGGTGCCGGGCACGCCGCGCAGCAGGCACTGCGAGGGCAGCCGCGCCAACGGATCGGCCGAGGCGTTCAGGCAGAGACCGTTGGTGTTGGCAAGCGTCGTGATCGGATCGAAGGCCGCGGTGGAGCGCGTCAGGCTGGTGAAGTTGGTCCAGTAGCTGACCTCGCCGCCGAAGATGTTGTGGTTGATGACGTTGTTGTAGTCGATCACCGGATGGATCACCGGAACCTTGTCCTGGTTGCCGGAGTAGCTCAGGTAATAGATCGCCCGTGCGTCGAAGAAGCTGCGGTTGCCGACGCCGGTGAGATAAAGCTGCGAGATCGCTTCCGTGGGCAGGCTGATGAACGAGGCGAGCGGATCGCGATACTGCGCGAGGCGATAGTCCGAGAAGAAGTAGTAGTCGGACAGCAGCACGCCGTCCCAGCCCCAGATCCACTTGTCGTTGATCGAGAACTGGCCCTTGGTGTCGATGCCGCCGCGGAACTGGCGGTCGCCGGGCTGGCCCGCATAGGCCTGTGGATCAAGCTGGTCGATGCCGTAGCCGCGGATCTGGTAGGAGCCGTCCAGCAGCCGCTGACGGAACTCGAACTGTCCCAGCACCCCCTGCCTCGTGGTGATGCGCGGCGTGATGGTCATGTCGTAGTCGGGCGCGATCGCCCAGTAGAACGGCACGTCCATGCCGATACCGTAGCCGGGCGTCGAGGTGTAGCTCGGCATCAGGAAACCGGTCTTGCGCTTCACCGTCGGATCGGGCGTCGAAAAATACGGCAGATAGGCCATCGGCACGCCGAAGAATTCGAGCTGCGCGTTCTCGAAATACAACATCCGTTCGGACTGATTATGGATGATGCGCGCGCCCTTGACCTGCCACAGCGGCGGCTTCTTCGGATCGTCCTTGCACGGCGCGCAGGCCGTATAGACGCCGTTCTCGAACACCGTGTAGTTGCCGGCCGACCGATCGGCGCGGCTCGCTGCCATGCGCGTCTGGTCCTCGGTATCGACGCGCAGCGAATCGACGAAACCGTCACGGTAGTCGTCGCTGAGATCCATCACGTTCGCGTAGGTGATTTTGCCTTCCGCGTCGGTCAGGCGGATGTTGCCCTCAGCATGCAGGCGCTTGGTCTTCTGGTCGTAGATGACCTTGTCGGCCTCGACGCTGGTGCCATTGTAGAACATCTGCACGTTGCCGACCGCCGACACGCGCTGATTGTTGTAGTCGTAGTCGACCTCGACGGCCTGCACGAGCATCTGCCCGTCATTCGGCACCGGCGGCCGCGGCGGCTTCGGAGGCCGCGGGTTGTAGGTGAAGCTCTGCGCTGAAGCGGACGAGACCGGCGCGAACTCGAGCACGCCGCCAAGAATGAATCCCGAAAGCAGAAGCAGGATCGCGGCCGCGCGGCTCCGTTGACGGCGCACACTACTGCGCCGCCTGAACGCAGGCGACCTCAACTGGCGGGCGGCGACAACGGCCACTACCCGTCCTCCTGGTACAGCAAGGCCAAGAAACCGGTGAGGCCACCCACGCAGACGGGCAACCACGCCGCAGCGATGGGGTGCATCAACTCAGCCTTGCTCAAATCTTCAGTTACTTTCGAAAGAACGTAGAGCAGAAAGCCCGCACCCACGCCACTCAAAACCATCTTCTGCACGCCACCCATCCGGAAGAAGCGCAGGCTCACGGAAGCGGCCAACATCACCATTGCAGCCAGCAAAAAAGGCTGTGCGATGAGCTTGTGGTACTGCAGGCGGTATCCGGCCGTCGCAAATCCCGAACTTTCGGACGAACGGATGTAACTCGGGAGTTGCCAAAAGGACACAGTTTCCGGCGTGGAAAAGCTGTTGCGGACCTGGGCCTGGGTGAGGGTTGTCGTGACGTAGAAGGTGTCTTCCTCAACCGGCGGTGAGTCCAGCGAGAATCGGCGCACCGATTTGAAGGCCCAGCGGCCTTCCTCCAGCGTCGCCTCGCGAGCCTCGATTCGCTCCTTGAACTGCAGATCGGTGTCGAAGCGAAAGACGGTGAGGCCGGTCAGGCGAACGCCCTGCTGCTCGCTGCGCGCCGCGTTGATGATCCACTGGCCCTCGTTGTTAACCTGGTTGAGCCAGAAACCGGAGGCGTCCTGGATGCCGCCGCCAGGCGCGGAGCCGAACAATTCGGCCTCCATCCGCTTGGACAGCTCACGCAGATTCGCCGACACGGGGTTGTAGACGACCGTGGCAAGGATGCCGAGAATGATCGAGCTTGCCAGAGCAGGGGCGATGAACTGCCAGGCCGATACGCCGGCCGCCCGTGCGACCACAAGTTCCAGCCTTCGCGACAGCGCCAGATAGCAGGTCATCGCGCCGATCAGCACGCAGAACGGCATCATTTTTTCGAGCAGCTGCGGCACCCGGTACAGCGATGTCTGCGCCACGGTGATCGCCGAAGCGGTGGGGAGTCCCGACGTCTTGCGCACCATCTCGATGTAGTCGACCAGCACGAGAAGCAGGAAGATCGACGCGAACACACCCACCGCCGCGACCACAAAGCGGCCGGCGAAATAGCGCCCGAGCGTGTTCGTCATCATGCTCATGCGGTGGCCGGCCTCCCGACGAGGCGCGTCATGCGTTCCACGGTCCTGTTCATCGACTCGATCAGTGAGGCCGGCGCGTCGACCACGATGCCGCGGACGATGATGAACATGCCTCCTGCGATTGCCGCTACCATCATCAAATACTGTACTACCGCCACAGCCGGCGTCTTGACCGTCATGACTGAGCAGGCAAACCCCGCCATGCGCAGGCCGAAGACCGTCAGCACCGCACAGGTGATTGCAAACCCGCGACTCTGCCGGGTGGTGCGCGGCGTACCGAGAAAGGCGAAGGTCAGCACGGAAAACGCGAAGGGATAGATCGGCGCCAGGAATCGGTCATGCAGCTCGGCGCGGAACTGTCCGGCAAGCTGCTGGAACACGGGATCGTCGGGGGAGGGCGACAGCAACTCCCACAAATAACGCTCGCGAATCCCGAGCGAGGTGTCGCGGCTGCGGTTGGAGAACTGCGACATGTCGAAGGCGTAGCGGCCGAAGGCGACCAGCGCGGGATCGCGCTTGCCGGCCTCGAAACGCTGGAGGTTGCCGTCTTCGAGCACCAGATAGGAGCCGTTCTCGTTGCGCAGGATGGTGCCGCGGTCCGCGATGATGGTGACTCGCTCCTTGGGATCGCGGCGATCGTCGACGAAAATGCCGGCGAGCACGCCGCCGGGCTGGCGCTCGCGGATGCGGATGGTGAGATTCTGGTCGAGCTGGGCGAAGCGGCCGGGCTGCAGGATGTTGGTGAGCACGTCGGCGGTGATCTCGGCGTCCCACTGCTTGATGCGGCGCAAGCCGTCGGGCGCGAGGTAGGAGGCGATGAAGGCGACGATGAGCGACACCACGCAAGTCGCGTAGAAGAACGGCAGGAACAGGCGCAGCGGCGAGAAGCCGGCGGCGTTGATGACGATGATCTCGGAATCGGTCGCCAGCTTGTTCAACGTGTGGGAGATCGAGATCATCAGCGCGATCGGCGAGATGACCAGCACGAGCGCCGGGATGACGAGACCGGTGATGCCGAGGAAGGTCATGATGGTCTGACCCTGGCTCGTCATCAGGTCGATGCCGCGCAACGCCTGGGTAATCCAGATCACCCCAGTGAGGCTGATCAGGACCACCGCAAACGACGCAAGGGTCGTGCGGAAAATATACCTGTCGATCGACCCCATCACTCCCGAAATTCCCACCTCGCCGCCGAACGCACGGCCCGTAACCATCCCGAATTTTCGGGTTCCCCAATGGTTACGCCGCGCCCAGTCCGGCCAGCTCAGTTTCTCACTAGCATCCCTTTGATCCGTCAACAAAATGGCCTAGCCATGGCACCCGTTCCACATGGTTAATAAATCGCTTGACGTGGCAGCCCTGCCACGCAGGCGCTTGGCAGGGCCGAGGACGGCAGGCCATAGTGTCGAACAGCGCCTGGCGGGCTCATCGCCCGCTGGCCGAAGGCGGCCGTTTTTGGCTTTTTCCGGCGGGTTTTGCGACCCGGCTACAGCCCTGATCTGGAGGATTTCTCTATGACCGACGCCGTGAAGGTCGGCTTCGTCCCGTTGTCCACAGCCCCCCGCGGCGTTCTGGTCGTCTTCTGCGATGATGCGCTGAAGTTCGGATCGTCCACGCGAAAGGCGCTCGGCGAGGCCGTCGGGACCGTGAAACGGGCGGCCGAGGCCAACCAGTTCAAAGGCAAAAGCGGAGCGATTCTCGATATCCCTGCTCCTGAAGGAATCAAGATTCAGCGCTTGCTCGTGCTCGGCATCGGCAAGGGATCCGGGCTCAAGGAGACCGATTTCCTGAAATTCGGGGGAATCATCGCCGGCCGGCTCAATGCCGCCAGCGAGCAGGTGACTGTTCTTGCTGAACTGCCTGACGACGCCATGACAGCCGAGCAGGCCGTATCGGTGGCTTCGGGTTTGCGGCTGCGCGCCTACAAGTTCACCCGGTACAAGACCAAGAAGAAGGACGGCGAGGATACCACTCTCCGCTCCGCGATTTCGATTGCAGTCGGTGACGTCAACGCCGCACGAAAGGCCTGGGCGCCAGAGGCGCACATCGTCGATGGCGTCATTATCGCGCGCGAACTCGTCAACGAACCGCCGAACGTGCTCTACCCCGAAGAATTCGCCCGTCGCGCCTCACAGCTGAAGAAGCTCGGGGTCGAGGTCCAGGTGCTCGACGTCAAGGCCATGACGAAGCTCGGCATGGGCGCGCTGCTGGGCGTCGCGCAGGGGTCGGCGCGGCCCGGCCGCACCGTCATCATGCGCTGGAACGGCGGCAAGCGCGGCGACCGGCCGGTCGGTTTTGTCGGCAAGGGCGTTTGCTTCGACACCGGCGGCATCTCCATCAAGGGTGCGGCCAGCATGGAGGACATGAAGGGCGACATGGGCGGAGCGGCCTGCGTGGTCGGACTGATGCATGCGCTGGCCGCGCGCAAGGCCAAGGTCAATGCGGTCGGCGCCATCGGTCTCGTCGAGAACATGCCCGACGGCAATGCGCAGCGTCCGGGCGACATCGTCACCTCGATGTCCGGGCAGACCATCGAGATCATCAACACCGATGCCGAAGGCCGCCTCGTGCTCGCCGATGTGCTCTGGTACGTGGCGAAGAAGTTCAAGCCGCAATTCATGGTGGATCTGGCCACGCTCACCGGCGCGATCATGGTGGCTCTCGGCACCGAGCATGCCGGCATGTTCTCCAATAATGACGAGCTTGCCGAACGCATCACCAAGGCGGGCCGGGAGACCGGCGAAAAAGTCTGGCGCATGCCGCTCGGCCCCGAATACGACAAGCTGATCGATTCGCAGTTCGCCGACATGAAAAATACCGGCGGGCGCTACGGCGGCTCGATCACGGCTGCGCAGTTGTTGCAGCGCTTCGTCGACGGCACGCCGTGGGCGCATCTGGATATCGCAGGCACGGCGATGGGCGCGCCGAAGACCGACATCAATCACAGCTGGGGCTCCGGCTATGGCGTCCGCCTGCTGGAGCGGCTGGTTGCGGAGCACTACGAAGCGAAGAAATGACCGAAGTTCTGTTCTACCACCTGCAGAACATGTCGATCGAGAACGTGCTGCCGCCCTTGCTCGAGAAATCGCTGGAGCGCGGCTGGCGGGTGGTGGTGCAGTCGACCTCGCATGAACGCACCGAGGCGCTGGACGCGCATTTGTGGACGTACAGCGACGATTCCTTCCTGCCGCATGCGACTTCGCGTGCGGCCGACGCGGAAGACCAGCCGATCATCCTCGCCGTCGAGGAAACCAATCCAAACGGCGCCAAGGTCCGCTTCCTGATCGACAATGCTGCGCTGCCTTCCGATACCGACCGGTACGAGAGGGTGGTGCTGGTCTTCAACGGGGATGATGGCGAGGCGCTGGATGCCGCGCGGCAGGCCTGGAAAGATTGCAAGGCAAGGGGATTCGACGTCACGTACTGGCAGGCCGATGAACGCGGCCGCTGGCAGCGCCGGGAATAGAATTTCGGGCGATTAATGATATTCTGCGGTTTCCGGACCGGAGCTTGCTGGCAGCCATGGTCGTGCCGCAAAGGGATGGTCGGACAAGTGATTAAGGGCCGGGGTGGCCTTCGGGTGGGGAACCTGCTTGATCGTGCGTAACGGAAGCCTGTGCCGCAAGAGCCTGATCGCGCTAGTCGCGCTGGCGCCCGCGTTGGCGGGCTGCAACAGCTCACTTGACCAGTTTCAGTCGGATTTCCTGTCGAAAGACGCGCAATGGTTTCAGCGCTCCGGCCGCCTGTTCATCCGCAATGTCTCGATCGATGCGCCGCCGCTGACGCCGGACAAGCCGGTAACGGCCGAAGATCTCGTCAGCGCCGACGGCGCCTGTCCGGGCATGACACCGCCGGCCAATGCGCTCACCGACAATGGCGCCGGTGCGCCGCCGGTCGGCGGAACGGTAGCCCTGCAGCACACCGAATGTGACGTCATCCGCGGCATCGGCGCGCCCGACAGCGTGAATATTTCGACTGCCCCCGGCGGCGGCCGCGTGGCGGTCGTCAGCTATTTGCACGGGCCGCGCGCCGGCATCTACACCTTCACCGGGGGACGGCTGCAGTCCGTTGAGGCGGCGCCCGAGCAGCCCGCCCAGCCCAAGCCAAAGCCGAAGAAGAAGTCCGCCTGATCTTGTCGGCCTGATCTTTTGGCCTTGCGGCATTCGCCTAAGTCGCCGCCTGTTCCAGCAGCGCGCTCGCTTCCAGCCACTCTTCCTCCGCACGCGCCAGGGCATCTGCAGCGCTTGCGCGCGCCTTGGCGAGCTGGGCAGCCTGCTTCGGATCGCGCGTGAAAATGTCGGGAAGCGCGAGAGCGGCATCGATCTTCTCAATGATGCCGCCGATGCGCGCGATCTCGGCTTCCGCATTCGCAACCTTCTGCTTCAGCGGAGTTCGCTTCTCACCGCGGCTGCGCTGTGGCTTCTCGCGGCCGTCGTCGCCGCGCTCGCGCGCGATATCCACCTTGCGGGCGGACGAGAGCACCAGCCGCCGGTAGTCTTCGAGGTCGCCGTCGTAGCTGGTCACGGTGCGATCGGCCACGATCCAGAGCCGCTCTGCGCAGGCCTCGATTAAATAGCGGTCGTGCGAGACCATGATCACCGCGCCCTCGAAATCGTTGATCGCCTCGGCGAGCGCTGCGCGGCTGTCAATGTCGAGGTGGTTGGTCGGCTCGTCCAGGATGATCATGTTGGGCGCATGGAAGGTAGCGAGCCCGAGCAGCAAGCGCGCTTTTTCGCCGCCGGAGAGATTCTTCACCAGGGTATCGGCGGCCTTGCCTGAAAATCCGATCGCGCCGGCGCGCGCGCGGATTTTCGATTCCGGGGTATCGCCCATCAGCTGTCGGAGATGATCGTAGGTCGAACCTTCGGAATCGAGTTCGTCGACCTGATGCTGGGCAAAATATCCGACGGAAAGCTTGTCGGCGCGCGTAACCTTTCCCGAGAATGGTGCGAGCTTGTTCGCGATGAGCTTGACCAGTGTCGACTTGCCGTTGCCGTTGGCTCCTAGCAGCGCGATGCGATCATCGGTGTCGATGCGCAGCGTGACACGGTTCAGCACAGGCGTGTCAGGCTCGTAGCCGACCGCGATGTTGTCGAGCGCGATGATCGGCGGCGACAAGGTCTTTTCCGGCTTGGGAAACGTGATCTCGTGGACGTCCTGCGTCACCAGCGCGGTCACCGGCTTCATCCGCTCCAGCATCTTGACGCGCGATTGCGCCTGCCGCGCCTTGGATGCCTTGGCCTTGAAGCGGTCGACAAAGGCCTGCAGGCGCTTGCGCTCGTCCGCCTGCCGCTTGGCATGCCTGGCGTCCAGCATTTCCCTGGTGGCGCGTTGTTCCTCGAAGGAGGAGTAAGTGCCCTTGTAGAGCGTGAGCTTGCCTCGATCGAGATGCAGGATCTGATCGACCGAAGTGTCGAGCAGGTCGCGGTCATGGCTGATCACGATCACCGTGCGAGGATAATTGGCCAGGTGATCTTCCAGCCATAGCGTGCCCTCGAGGTCGAGATAGTTGGTCGGCTCGTCCAGCAGCAGCAGGTCCGGCGCGGCAAACAACGTCGCCGCAAGGGCTACCCGCATGCGCCAGCCGCCGGAAAATTCCTGGCAGGACCGAGCCTGGTCGGCCGTCGAGAAGCCCAGGCCGGAGAGAATGGCGGCGGCACGGGCGGGCGCCGAATGCGCGTCGATGTCGACGAGGCGGGTCTGGATCTCGGCGATCCGGTGCGGATCGCGCGCCGTCTCCGCCTCACGCAGCAGTGCGGCCCGCTCGAGATCAGCCTTGAGCACGACCTCGATCAGGCTCTCAGGTCCGTCCGGTGCCTCCTGGGCGAGGCTGCCGATCCGCCAGCGCGGCGGCAGGATAATGGTTCCGCCCTCGGTCGGCACGTCGCCACGGATGGCGCCGAACAGCGTCGACTTGCCGACCCCGTTGCGACCGACAAAGCCCACGCGCGCGCCCGGTGCAATCTGCACGGAGCTTTGATCGATCAGCAGGCGTCCCGCGATACGGACGGAAATGTCTGATATCGTAAGCATGCGGCCTTGTCACCGGAGCCGCAGGCAAAGGCAACCCGTTTATGAGGTCGGGGCCGAGAAGCTAACTGCCCTCAACGTCTGCCGGCGCGTTCACGCCGGCGCAGCTCGTCGAGCAGATGCTGCAGACGGTCCGAAGGGGCCGCGTTCTCCGGCCGCATGGATTGCTGCAAGCGTTCGCCGATGGCGTCGCAGATGGATTTCGACGTCTTGTGATCAAGCGGCTCAGTTTCATGCGGAAAAAGGGCGGTCATAGCGAAGCTCCAGGTCGCTCCCCCGCCGCTCGCGACGGTTGAACGAAATCATGCAAGTAAAGTCATGACCGTAGAAATTGTTTCCTGCGATGCCTTCTTGAGCGATCGGAGAGCCTTCGCTCAAACCATCTGCCAATTGTTCCACCGGGCGCGAAAAAAAGCCCCGGCAACGGCCGGGGCTCCTGCGATTCGCATGGGCTGTCCCGATCAGTAGCAACGGTTCACCAGCCGCCACCGCGGTCCCCAGGGCGTCGCGACCAGCCGGCGCACATAGCACCCGCCATAGGCATATCTGCCGCCGTAATAAGCCGGTCCACCGACGACGACGCGCGGGCCGCCCCAGCCGTGCCAGCCACCATGCCAGCCGCCCCAGGCGGATGCCGAGGTCGGAGCCAACGCGGCCGCACCCAGCGAGGCCGCAGCGATGGCAACAAGCGAGAGTTTGCGTAACATGGTCTACTCCTTCGAAAGCTGGCGCGATGAGCGCCGTGCGGTCAATGTCGTCCCGCGACAGCCGAGCCGGTTGGCCAAAGCGTCCGGTTGCGAGGAAGCCTAAACTCTCCAGGCTGAATGCAGGCGGGACGGCGGCGTCAGACACGGTTCATGGGGGTGAAATTGTCGTAATCCGGCCTGCAATGGCCGCGTCACAGGGTCCTTGCCCAAGACCGGGGCCGCCGATATAAGCCCGCAAACTCCCTCCGGTGGTATCCCAAGGACAGACAATGGCGATTGAACGCACTTTCTCGATCATCAAGCCCGACGCGACGGCGCGTAATCTGACCGGCGCGGTCAACGCCCTGATCGAGAAGGCGGGGCTGCGCATCGTGGCGCAGAAGCGCATCCGCATGACCCGCGAGCAAGCCGAGACCTTCTATGCCGTGCACAAGGCGCGGCCCTTCTTCGGCGAACTCGTCGATTTCATGACTTCCGGTCCGGTCGTGGTGCAGGTGCTGGAAGGCGAGGGCGCAATCGCCAAATATCGCGACGTGATGGGCGCCACTGATCCGGCGAAGGCCGCCGAGGGCACCATCCGCAAGCTGCATGCGAAGTCGATCGGTGAGAACTCGGTGCACGGCTCGGACGCGCCGGAGACCGCGGTGATCGAGATCGCCCAGTTCTTCTCGGGGAACGAAATCGTCGGCTGATCAGCCGGAGGGCTTGCATTTCCAGGCCGCACCAGACGGCCGTCGAACTCAAGGAGAGGGGCGCGCTGTGGACTGGCTGTGGCAGATTTTCGATCCCGCGAACATCGGCGCGTTCTTTACCCAGTTCAAGGACGAGATGGCGACGCCCACGTTCTGGGTCGCCGTCGGCAAGATCATCTGGATCAACATCCTGTTGTCAGGCGACAATGCGCTGGTGATCGCGCTCGCCTGTCGCGGCCTTGAGCCGAAGCAGCGTCTCTGGGGCATGATCTTCGGCGCCGGCGCCGCCGTGCTGCTGCGCATCATCTTCACCTTCATCGTCGTAACACTGATGTCGCTGCCGTACCTCAAGCTGGTCGGCGGCCTCGCGCTGCTCGTGATCGCAGCGAAGCTGCTGGTCCCCGAGAACGAGGATGAAGGCGGCGTTGAATCGGCGGCGCATCTCTGGGCTGCGGTCCAGATCGTCGTGGTAGCCGATATCGTGATGAGCCTGGACAATGTGATCGCGGTGGCGGCGGCCGCCAACGGCAGCGTGCCGCTGCTGGTTCTGGGGCTTGCGATCAGCATTCCCCTGATCGTGGCTGGCGCAGCGCTGATCATGGCGCTGCTGACACGTCTGCCGGTCCTCGTGTGGGCAGGTGCCGCGCTGCTCGGCTGGATTGCCGGTGATGTGATGGCGACCGATCCGGCGCTGGAGCCGACGCTGACTGCGCTGTTCTCAGGTCCGTTCGGCACCAAGCTGGATTCGCTGCTGAGCTCGGTCAACCTCGCGCACGGCCACAGTTCGGAGTTCGTCATGGCCCTGCTCGGCGTCGTCGTCGTGCTGGTGGTGGGCGGCATCTGGCGCAAGCGCGCGCTGCAGAAGATGGCGCATCCGGAAACGGCGACCTAGCGCCGTACGATCGACCCCGACCGGCCGACCAGCCGTGCCAGTTGCTTGAAGCGGCTGCCCACGCGGTCGGCGACGAGGTCGACCATCTGATGCTCGAAGACCAGCATCAGGTTGCGGGCGCGGCTGCGGAAATGGGTGGCCGGCAGCACGCCGGGCCGTGCCGCCGAGATCAGATGGGCGACGCGGAAGGCCGCACCCAGAAGCCGCGCGCGCTCGTCCATCGCCGGGGTCAGCAGCTCGCGGATCGGTGCGGGCGGCTCGTTCTGTTCCGACAGGCCGGCATAGCGATAGAACACCGCCAGCGCCACGAAGGCGCGGCCCTGATGACTGATCGAGCCGAAATTGCCATTGGTGATCAGGCTCAGCGTCTCCTCGCCGCGATGGTCGGGATGCACCCGCCACCCGATGTCCGAGAGCAGGCAGGCGGCGTGACGCAGCCGCCGGTCCTCGACAGTCTCGCGCAGATGGACGACGCGCACGAGGCGATCGGTCCAGGCTATCAGTTCCTCGGCATGGCGCGCCGAGCGGGACAACAGCCGGTTGAGGTTCTGCGCAGCGCAGATCAATCCGTCGTCGGCGCGCTGTTCCCGCGGCAGCATCTCGTAGAACAGGCCCTCGCGGACGCCGAAGGTCGAGAACACGATGGTCTTGGGCCGCGCGACCCGGATGACGTATTCGAGCACCAGCGCAGCATAGGTGAGAAGCGGCCGCCGCGCATCGGAGACAAGTTCGATGTCGGCGAGCCGGTTGGTCGCGGCGAGCCGCCGCAGCCGCTGCGCAAAGTCGAGCGCATCCGCCGCGGGAATCGAATAGCCGTGCATCACCTTCAGCGGATAGCCGCTCTGCACGATGTGAATG
>JAEZEU010000401.1 GCA_023432885.1 Pseudomonadota bacterium
CTTTGGCCCGAGCGCGCGCAGCGTGGTCGCCGGATGAAAGGTCCCCGCCCCGACTTCCATGTCATAGGGCTGCAGGATCACGCAGCCGTAGTCAGCCCAATAGCGCTGCAGCGTCAGGATCAGGCCCTGGAACGAACGCTCCGGGCGCATATGGGCGGGCACGGCATCCATCGTCAGAATCGGTCTCGCGAAGGGGGTCTAAAACGCGCGGGACCGTATCGGCGGGGACGCGTGGAATCAAGGCAACGAATACCGTCATTCGGGGACTGTCCGAAGGGCCATGTCCGGAATTTGGGCTTCTCGGGGCGCAGGGACGCCCCGGAGTACACTTCGCGCCGCGGAACGACGACGTATGCGGGTTAGCCCGGGCGATAGGCGCCGGTGACGGGGTCGCGGCGGAGCGTGGGAATCTCGCTGGTCCGCATGTTCTCGGCCATGCGCGCCAGGCGCGCTTCTTCCAGCTCCTGGTTGACCCTCTGAGCTGTCTTGTATGCCCAGCGGACCACGGCGAGCCCACTCAATACCCCTGCGAATGCGATCAGCGCTGGCATGGGACGATCCTTGTCGTTCACTTTGGTCACGCCCCCCAGACGTATTGTCGCCGATAGCAGCCGCGCCTGCAATTGGCTCGCTCCGAGACCAAATACCGCGCCTGGAGCTTTGGATCAGAGACCGAATCGGGCCCAAATTGCCCTGGTTTCCACCGCAGAGATCAGGTCGGCAGGCAGGGACCCGATACCATCCACCGAGGCAAGCGCGTCGGCCCCTGCCGACCTCCGCCCGAACAGACCCGACAGCAGGCCCCTGGCCGGCGAGACCAGCGGCATCAGCACCTTATCGCCATACCGGGCGCGCAGCGTGGAGCGGAGATCGCCGATCCCGTCGGCAAGCCCGAGCGAGACGGACTTCTCGCCGGCCCAATATTCGCCGGTGAAGAGAACATCGTCGGCGCCCTTGAGCCTGTCGCCCCTGCTTCCCTTCACCAGCGAGATGAACAACGCGTGGATGTCGCGCTGGATCGCCTTCAGCCGCGAGACGTCGTCGGGGTCCTCGGGCAGGAACGGATCGAGCATCGCCTTGTGCTCGCCCGCTGTATAGAGCCTGCGTTCGACGCCGATTTTTCTTATCAGCTCCTGGAAGCCGAAGCTGCCGCCCACAACGCCGATCGAACCCAGGATCGAGGACGGATCGCAGAATATCTCGTCTCCCGCACAGGCGATCATGTAGCCGCCGGACGCCGCGACGTCCTCGACGAAGACAAGGACCGGCAATTTCTTTTCCACCGCGAGCTGGCGAATGCGCAGGTAGATCTGGCGCGACTGCACCGGCGCGCCGCCTGGCGAATTGACCACGATGGCTACCGCCCTGGCGTTCCGCATCGAAAAGGCGCGCTCCAGGGTCTTGGCGACACCCACCAGCGTCAACCCCGGCCGCAATGGGGTGATCGCACCGATGGTGCCGGAAAGACGGACGACCGGCACGACGGGCACGTCGCGCCGCAGCCTTGCTGGAAGATATTCCTTCAACTTCGTGATCAGGTCAGGCATTCGCCCGCGATCACTTAAATGTTCACTCATGCCGTAACCCCAGTTTAACCATTTTTTATCGGCCCACTGTCATTGGAAAGGCCGGAACGATTTGGAACGCCGTTTGCATTGCCTCGTTGAGGCGGCAAGGGCGCAGCGGAGAGCGATATGAAGATTTACCTGCTCATCATGCTGATCGGTACCCTTTTGGCCGCCGTTCACTTTACTTCAGCGTCCGAACAAAAATCGGAAACACTCCCGCGATAGCCATTCTGCGGAACCCAGGCAACCGAGGCCCCATCATAAAGTTGCAAGCGGCAGCGCGTCGTTTCCCGCCAGCACTTCCACAACCCGTTTATTGGGCAAGCCTGACTGATCGTTGAGCATCAGTGCCGGCAGAATTTGCGTGGGCGCCCGTCCGCCCTTCACGGCTCGGATCAATATCCGGATCGCCGCTGCGCCCGCCTCGCCATGGACCGGCAGGATCGCGAGACTGCCGAAGCCGCGGTCCAGCGCAGCCAGAACCTCCGTGATTCCGTCCGCACGCCAGATCAGCGTCAGCGCCCCGCCGGACTTGAGAATGCGCCGCGCCGCGTGGACCCAGCGGGCCAACGTATCCTCGCCTGCGACATGGGCGTGAGCGCGCGCACGATCTGGCGAACCGCGGTGCCGCGCGCGGTCATTGAACGGGGGATTCATCAAAACGGCATCGGCACTGTCCGGCCGCAGGCCTGCGGCTGTGAATGCTTCGGCGCCCGATTCCACATCGAGCACGATCACGTCCGCTGCAAGCGCATTAGCCGCGGCATTGCTGCGCGCAAGACCCGCAAGCGTCTCGTCGATTTCGACGAGTGCGAGATCGATCCCTTCGACACGACGTGCCAGCGCGAGTCCGGCCGCGCCGACGCCGGCGCCAAAATCCACCACGCGATGCCCGGCACGCGCGGACGTTGCCGCCGCCAGCAGCACGGCGTCGTGGCCGGCGCGATGACCCGTCTTCAACTGTCGCAGGCGCAGGCGTCCCCCAAGAAAGGCGTCCTCGGTGCATTCGAGGCGCCGGTCATTCATCGTCGCGCAGTTCATGAGCCAGCCCGGCGTCTGTCAAAAGCCTGCGCGCCGCGCGATTGTCCTCGTCACTGACCAGGACGCGCCGTTGCAGCAGGCCGAGGGAGCCTTCGACGATACTCATGTTCTGGTCCAGCACCACGTGCTTGATTTTGGCGCCGTCGAGCAGCGCGCCAATCGCGGAGATCAGAACAAGATCATTGGTTCGAACCAATTCCCGCAAATGCCCTCTCCTGTTTTCGCCCGCATGGGGACGGGCCTTGGAATGTCAACCGTTTCCGGGCCTTAGTTCCGGGTCTTGCCGCCTCTTGCGGCACTTTCTATTGTAGACTCAAGGATAGTACGACTTCGGCAAAAGTGGAGACCAGCGTGGCGGTTATTGTACCTTTCGAGAGCCCGCAAAATGCCTCGATAGAACCGCTGGTCGGGCTCGTCGCCGCCGACATGGAGCGCGTCAACGCCGCCATCCTGGCGCGAACCGGCTCCGAGGTGACCATGATACCGGAGGTCGCCAACCACCTGATCTCCTCCGGGGGCAAGCGCCTGCGCCCGATGCTGACGCTGGCCATGGCACACCTCACCGGCTACTCCGGCGACGGCCACATCAAGCTCGCCGCCTCGGTCGAGTTCATGCACACCGCCACGCTCCTGCATGACGACGTCGTCGACGAAAGCGAGCTGCGGCGCGGCAAGCTTTCGGCGCGCATGCTCTGGGGCAACGAGGCAAGCGTGCTGGTCGGTGACTTCCTGCTCGGCCAGGCGTTCCGGATGATGGTCGAGGTCGGCTCGCTGCGCGCGCTCGACATTCTCTCCTCCGCCGCCGCCACCATTGCCGAAGGCGAGGTGATGCAGCTGGCGGCCGCCAAGAACACCGCAACGACCGAGGACGAGTATCTGGCCGTGATCCGCGGCAAGACCGCCGAGCTGTTCGCCGCGGCTTGCGAAGTGGGACCGGTGATCGCCAACCGTCCGAAGGCGGAGCAGACTGCCTGCCGCTCGGTCGGCATGAATCTCGGCATTGCCTTCCAGCTCGTCGATGACGTGCTCGACTATGGCGGCAAGGCGGCAAAGCTCGGCAAGAACATCGGCGACGATTTCCGCGAGGGCAAGATCACGTTGCCGGTCGTGCTGGCATTCCGCCGCGGCAATGACAGCGAGCGCAAATTCTGGATCAAGGCGCTGGAGCGCGGCGAGATCGGGGATAGCGACCTCGATCACGCGATCGGGCTGATGACGAAGCACCGCGCGCTGGAAGACACGATCAACCGCGCCCAGCATTATGGCGCGATGGCGGTCGATGCGCTGGCGCTGTTCCCGTCCTCACCGATGAAGAGCGCGCTCGAGCAGGTGGTGGCGTTCTGCCTGGCGCGGTCGCATTGATTGTCATGCCCCGCGGATGCGGGACATACAGTACGCTGCGGCCTCTCTATCAATTACGAATGTCTCCGGGATACTGGTTCATCCGCATGCTCGGTGATGAGAGCCGGAGTCAACTCAGGGGCCGCAGGATGCGGCTAACTCAGCGTCCCCGCATGCACCCACCATTCCGGGCGCTCGAGCTGGATTTTCCGCGCGGCGTTCTTCGCTTGCTTGTCGTCGGTGAAGATCGCAAAGCAGGTCCCGCCTGAGCCGGACATGCGCGACAGGCGCACGCCTTCCGTGCCTGACAGTGCCGACAGCACCTCGCCGATGAGCGGCTCGATTCGGATGGCCGGGGCTTCGAGGTCGTTGGCGCCGTCGGTGAGCGCGGCGACCCAGTCATCGATCGAGCTGCCCTCCTCCGGCCACGACGGCATCTCCATCACGACGTCGCTCGCGCCGATCCGAAGCTCGCCGTGACGCAGGCCGAGCGCTTCGAACACGTCCCTGGTGGCAACCGGCACGCACGGATTGACCAGCACCGAAGGCATCCTGGGCGGGGTCAACGGCAGCAGCTTTTCCCCGACGCCGGTCATGTCGCAGGCGCGGGAGGCGAGGCATACCGGCACGTCGGCGCCGACTTCGAGGGCAACCTCCTGCAGGCGTTCATCATCGAGCGAGAGATCGTTGAGCCGCGCCAGCAGGCGCAGCGCCGCCGCCGCATCCGCTGAGCCGCCGCCGATGCCGGCAGCTACCGGCAATATCTTGTCGAGCACGAAGGCGCCGGTTTTCAATTCCGGCACGACCTCGCCAAGCAGCCCCGCCGCCTTCAGCACCAGATTGTCGGAAAGCTCGCCGCAGGCCATCGCCAGCGGACCGACCGTCTTCAGCGTCAGTTCCGGCCCGGGCGTCAGCGTCAGCTTGTCCGCGCAGTCGGCGAAAGCCACCACGCTTTCGAGATCGTGATAGCCATCCGTGCGCCGCCCGACCACCCGCAGGGTCAGGTTGACCTTCGCACGCCCCTCTTCCACCAGCCCCGACATGCAATCCTTCGATCAGCCGCCCTTGCCGTCTTCTTTTTTCTTGTCGGCA
>JAEZEU010000423.1 GCA_023432885.1 Pseudomonadota bacterium
GGGGAGCAGAGCGAGGCGGTATAGGTTGCGATAGCGCGGACATCGTCACTGTCCACCGAGGCAAGATTGTGGGCGACCTGCGCCATTGGACCGCGCGCCACGCCATGATGGGCATGCCAGCCGCGCCGCAGATAGGCGAACAGCGCTTCCTGCGTCCATGGCACCGGCGCGGGCGACTGCGTGTTGATGGCATAGGCCAGCCAGTTCTCGGCTTCGCCGCCCGCGAATGCAGCTTCCGTCCGTTCGGCGCCCAGGCGATTGCGCTGCGTATGGCAGGCTCCGCAGTGCGCCAGTCCTTCGACCAGATAGGCGCCGCGATTCCACTCCGCGCCTCTTGCGGGATCGGCGCGAAAACCGTCCTGCCGCAGGAAAAGCATCTTCCATACCGCGATAAGGGGTCGCTGATTGAATGGAAAGGAGAGTTCGTTGTCGCGCGGCGGTGATCGCACCGGCTCGCGCGTCATCAGGAAGGCGTAGAGGGCGCGGTTGTCATCGTCGGTGAGGCGGGTGAAGTGATCGTAGGGAAAGGCCGGATAGAGATGCTGGCCCGCGCGGTCGATCCCCGAACGCATCGCGCGCTGGAATGCTTCCTCCGACCAGTAGCCGATGCCGGTCTGCGGATCGGGTGTGATGTTGGTAGAGAACACCGTGCCGAATGGCGTCGCCATCGGCAGGCCTCCGGCGAGCTCGCTGCCGCCGCGGACGGTGTGGCACGTCGTGCAGTTTCCGATTGCCGCGAGTTGACGGCCACGCTTGACGAGGTCGGGCGCAAAGGCTTGAGGATTCGGGGGATCGATCACCGCAATGGCCGGGCGCCAGGCGAGCGCAAACGCCGCTACGCCGATGGCCAAAAGCGCAGCGACAATGGTCAGCCCGATCCGCGTCGATAGCGCCATGCCGGAAATTCGATTGCGTCGAGCAAAGAACGGCAGCCGCTTCGAGTGGTTTCTTCAGCCGACGCCAGGTTCACGAGAACTTGAGGTGGCGCGCGCAAAACCGGTCAGGACGGGCAGGGTGGCGGCTCAATGACCGGCGTGGACGGGACCGCCAAGCTTCACCTTGCGCAGCGTCAACGCAAGCGGCACGGCGGAAAGGGCGATCAGCATCAGGACCCAGAAGGCATCCATGTAGCCCAGGAAGGAGGCCTGGATCTGCACCTGCTGGCCGATCCACTGAATGGCCTGATCATGCGCCTGTGCCAGAGAACTGCCATGGGCTGTGAAGTAGTTCGTGATCTGTTGCAGCGTGTTCTGGTATGTGGAGCTCGACGGGATCACCTGCTCGACCAATCGGCTCTGGTGGAACTGCTCGCGGTCCGTCAACACGTTGGAGACGATCGAGATGCCGATCGAACCTCCGGTGTTGCGTGCTGCGTTGATCAAGGCGGAGGCCTGGTCGGTCTTGGAGGGCTGAATGCCGTCGTAGGATGCGGCCATGATCGGCACAAAGACCAGCGGCAGTCCGCTGCCGAGCAGCATGCGCGCGCGCGCCATGAACCAGAATCCGAGATCGCCATAGACGTTGGTCATCTCGTACATGGACAGTGCAATCAGCAGCGCGCCGGTTATGATCAGATATTTGGGCTGCACCTTGTTGGACGCACGTCCGACCACGAACATCATCACAAAGGTGACCATGCCGCCAGGCGAGAGCAGCAGGCCGGCCCAGGTGGCCGTGTAGCCGAAATCCTGCTGCACCAATTGCGGTAGGAATTGCGTGGTCGCGAGCAGGATCGCCCCTGTCGCCAGCATCACAAGGAAGGAGGCGCCGAACTGGCGGCTCGCCACCATCCGTAAATCGATCATCGGATCGCGGCGCGTCATCTCCCACGGGATCATCAGCACGAACGCCAGGCCACAGATGACCGCGAAGGTGACGATGAATGATGATGCGAACCAGTCGTCCTCCAGGCCGCGGTCCAGCACGATTTCCAGGGCACCGAGGAAGGTCGCGACTAGCACGAAGCCGATCACGTCGAATCTACGGCCTTGCTGCTGCTCCCGTGCGCGCGCCGGTGCGGGCAGGATCAGCGCGATCAAAGCCGTCGCGATCACGCCGACCGGCACGTTGATCAGGAAGCACCACTGCCAGTAGATGTTGTCGGATATCCAGCCGCCGAGCGTCGGCCCGACCACCGGGGCCACCACGACGGCGACGCCGAATACCGCAAAGGCCTGGCCTCGCTTCGCCGGCGGAAACGTATCGGCGAGGATCGACTGAGCGACCGGCACCATTCCCCCACCGCCGAAGCCTTGCAGCATCCGGAACAACAGCAGCGCATTCAAATTCGGGGCAAAGCCACATAGCAGCGAACTGAGCGTGAATGCTCCGAGACAGATCAGGAAGAACCTCTTGCGGCCCAGCGTCCGGGCGAGAAAGCTTGAGGCCGTCAGTACGATGGCGTTGGAGACGAGGTAGGTGGTGACCACCCAGGACGCCTCGTCCTCGCTCACCCCCATGCCGCCGGCGATGTAGGGCAGAGCAACGTTGGCGATGGTGGTGTCGAGTACCTCCATGAAGCTTGCGAGTGCGACCAGGAGGGCGATCACCCACGGATTAACCGCTCCGCGGCTATCGGATGCGGGTGGGCTGAGCGGGATCGCGGTGGCACTCACAAGTGCCTCCTCAGTCGCTCATAAACGGACGGGCTCGAATCAACCCGCGCGGTGGGAACTACCGACATGCCCGGGCCGAGTGCTACGTCGGTCGGTGGATCGTCCATGACGACCTTGACCGGAACGCGCTGGACAATCTTGACGAAGTTGCCGGTGGCATTCTCGGCGGGCAGCAGCGAGAAGGCGGTGCCCGACCCGGGCTGGACGCTCTCGACATGACCGTGGATATTGCGTTCCGGATAGGCGTCGATCGAGAGCGTCACGGGATCGCCGGGCCGCATGTGGTCGAGCTGATTTTCCTTGAAGTTCGCCGTCACCCAGATCTCATCCGGCACAAACATGGTCAGTGCCGTGCCGGCCTGGACGAATTGCCCATCTGCAGCGCCCAGGTTGACGACGCGTCCCGGCTGGGCCGCCGTCACCGTCGTGTAGGACAGATTGAGCTCGGCCTGGTGGCGCTGGGCCTGTGCCTGCGCGAGGCTCGCAACAGCGCTGTTGCGCTGCGCCTTCAAGGCCTCGACTTGCCGCTGCGCCAGCTTGAGGGTTGCCTGTGCGCTCAGAAGCGCAGCCTGCTGCTGATGCAGTTGCGAGGTGAACTGTTGCGAGTTCTGAACCGTGCCATAGCCTGTTTGCGCCAGGTGCTGAAAGCGCGACGCCTGCTGCTGCGCGAACACGAGCGACGCCTGTGCCTGGTCGACCTGAGCCTGGTTAGCGCTGATCTGAGCGTGCTGCACTTCGAGCTGCGCGTCGATGTTCTCGATGCCGGCTTGTGCCGCCGCGACTTGCGCCTGCGCCTGCTCGAGGGAGGTGCGAAAGTCGCGGTCATCGATCCGGGCGATCACGTCGCCGGCTTTGACATGCTGGTTGTCGGTGACGGGGACGTCGGTGAGGTAGCCGGAGACTTTGGGCGCGATAGAAAACTGCCGCGCCGCGATGAAGGCGTCATCGGTGGACTCGAAATGCCTTGCGTAGTCCATGTAGAGGCAACCGCCGGATATCGCGGAGGCGAGGAGCACAGCGCCGATGGCCGAGACAACGGGGCGGCGGCGCAGAAAGCCGGACCTGTGCTTCTTGACGGCTGCTTCCGGCCGAGCCGTTTCCGGCCCAGCGGACGGGGTAGGTGCTTTGGCGACCGGGCTCTCATGCGGGGAGAGGGCCCGCGCGGTGTCCTGGTGGTCTGCTTCCGCCCCGGGCTCGTACGCGGGACTTTCGACGTCGTCATGCGTCCGTTGGTCCCGTTCCAGAACATTGTCTTCGAACATGACGGTCGCTCCTGCTGTCAGGCGAGACCCCCTGCACGCTCGCACAAAGAAACGAAACTGTGCCGTTTCGATAATGAAAGTGCTAACGTCAGGTGATCCCTTCAATAGGAACGAAACCGTTTCGTTCTATTTGAGCATCACATATGCGTGTCGGTGAGATGGTGGGCGGACCCTGAAGAGCGGTGTGCCATGGCGACAAATACCAGCAGTTCGAGGAAGCTCAGGGCGGTGAAGTCCAGGCGAGCGGCGGTGCGCTTTGGCCGCCCGCCAAAGGAACTGGCGGGAGAGGTGGATCAGCGCATCCTGGACTCTGCGCACAGGATCTTCCTCGAGCGCGGGTTCGAAGGTGCGAGCATTGAAGAAATCGCCACGGCGGCCCGCTCAGGAAAGCCGACGATCTATGCACGCTACCGCGACAAGCGGGCGCTGTTCACCGCGGTGATGATGCGGGACGTTGTTTCCAGCATCTCCGAGTTCAAAGGCGAGGTGCCGACCGAGGGAACTGTCGAGAAGCGTCTCACCAGCGCAGCGATCACTCTGCTGCACCTGGTGTTCGAAAGCGACAGGATCGCCTTGATGCGGCTGGCTGTTGCGGAAGCGAACCGTTTTCCGGATGTGGCGAGTAACGTCGGCCGGAAGGCGCGCGAGTTGAGTACGGAGATCGGCGTTCACCTGCTCGGCCAACTGACGCAATCCGGCGAGCTTTCCTCGCTGCCGGCCTTTGCCCCCGAGCGCCTGTCAACGACGGCGCGGTTCCTCCTCGATCTCGTTGCCGTGCCAATGTTGCTGCGCGCGTTGTTCGAGGTGAATCTCAAGACGCTCGACGCAGAGATCGATGCGCACGTGGCGCGCAATGTCACGTTCTTCCTTGCCGCCTGCCGGGATGACCGCGGGCCTCCCACAAAGCCGTAGAGCCGCTGCGCGGCACTTACTTCGGTACGTCGTGCGAGCCCCATTTCCATCTTTGAGTGCGGCGCCCCAATGCCCGCTCATTTCCTGATGCGCGCCACGGGATTTTCGTCGCTTGACCGACTCGCTCGTGCTGATCGCTTGCAGGAACGATCGCTTTCGAGTCTCCAAAAAAGTTGCGGCCAGGCTTTGGGGGAAGCCTGGCCGCGCGCGATCCGGTCTGGGACGGGGAGGGGTGGGGATGTGACCGGGTCGCGTGTCTCGATAAATCCTTATCTTCAGCGGTCGCGGGCGCTGGCGGTGGAGACCGCAGGCCTGCTGTCGCCGAGCGCCACCCAGACATTGGGATCGCTCTGCGACTGGCGCTTGACGAAGCGGTAGCCGGTCTCGGTCCAGGGCAGGACGTTTTCGTTCTGGTTGTCGAGAACGAATTCGCCCTTGTCGGACTTCACCGTCAGCACCGCATGTCCTTCGCCTTTCTTGTCGCGCACGACGGTGATCAGCAGAGCCTCGCGCGGCCATCCTGCATCGATCAGCATCTTGCGCTTCAACAGCACATAATCCTCGCAGTCGCCGTAGCCGTCCGTCGGCAGCGACCACTTCTCGATCACGCCCCAATGATCCATGTCGGTCAGGGGCTTGATCGTCTCGTTGACCCACTTGTTGACGCGAAGCAGATCGCGCCATGCCGTCTGCGACATCACGATGTCGCGTGCTTCCGTCGCGCCGCCGCGGCATTCGCCCGGATTGTCGGCGCAGAATTCGATCCAGCCGATCGGCGAACGCGTGGTATCGCCGAGGCTGGCGTAGAGCACGTCACCGGCTTTCGCCGAAACGCTCATCCCCAGAAGAATGGCGAGTACCGCCAGTCCTTTCCCCTGTCCCGTGAACAACATTGTGGCCCCCGTTTTTCTTGTTGGGACCACATCTCGCACAAAGGATTTGCGCCGCCGCTAAGTCGGCCAAGTACATTCGAGGCGAATGCAAGTAAAAGCTGGCGCAAATTCAAACTATACTTGAATCGAATTCGATTAGAATTTTAGACAACTGCAATTGATTCAAATTTTATGCATTAACCCGGCAGGCGCTGGATCGATTGGAGAAATCGCCGCTGCAACCGATGCGTTAACCGCGCTTCGACGGAGCCGGAAAAGCAAAAGGCGGTACCCGAAGCTGTCGGATACCGCCTGAAAAGCCGAAAAAGATACGGTCCTGCGCCGGACGCCCTTTACCGCATGCTAACGCTCTCTTCGAGAGTCTCCGGATCCTGCGGGTGGGTGAACTCAAGCGCGAAGCCTTCCTCGAGGAAGCGCACCACCCGGGCGGGCACGCAGCCGATGCGAACCACTGATTTCAGCGGCGGGCGGGTTTCGGCGGCAACCGCGGCGCCCGACAGCGACAGGTCGATGATGCGGCAGCTCATGCGCTGGCCGTCTTCCGTCGTCAGCACGGCGATCGGATTGCGCGGCACGATGCGGTCGTGACGGCGGTCTTCCGGCAGGTTGAGGATGTCGCGATTGGCGAGCCAGGTGAGCTGGGCGGCGAGCTTGTCGCGTTTGCGGGCGGTGGCGCTCACCGTCATGGCAAAGCCGTTGTCGATGATGCGGGTGATGCGGCCCTCGACCCTTCCGATGTGGTCGAGATAGGCGATCACGCGGTCGCCGACATTGCCGATGCCGGGCGCCAGCAGGGCAAGACCTCCGGGCGACATGTTGATGATCTGGCAGGGGAATTCACGGCGGTCGGGCAGCATGTAGCGGCCGAGCAGATGCACCTTGACGCGCTGGAAGCGCCGCCGCTCCTGCGTCGCTGGAAAAGATGATTTTTGTTGCGCAAACGACATCCTGGGCCACCCAGCGCCGCATTTTTGGCGCTTGCCAGACCTTAGGGGGGACAGGGTTAACGATGTGTTACCGGCGGTTGCGTCCATTTCGACTTCATTGAGGTCCTTCCGGTCCCGGTGGTTTGGCAGGAAGTTGAAGGAGTGTTCAATGTCCGGCGAGTTCGAGACCATCGCTCTGTCGCTCGGATGATCGTGTCCTCACCGTCAGGCTCAAACTGCCCGAGGGTCCAACGCCCTGTACGCACATAGGGCTCGACCTCGTGGAGTTGTTCGAGCACTTCCCGGTCGAACTGGAAAAACTAGGCGCGGTGATCCTGACCAGGAGCGACGACGCTAACGCTTGCGCAACCGCAAGCCGGCCTTCCTCGGCCGGTGACAAGGGAACGCTGCCATTCGCGGTGCAATCGTCGCCCGTGCATGGGAAGCATGCCGATTGCACCGAACGCAGAGGCTGTTCCTCCCCGCTCTCAGCGTGTAGGGTTAGAACCAATCAAAACAAGGGGATCGGGCGTGATCCCGAAAAACTGGTTCAGGCTCAAGCGAAAGGCTCGGGGAGGCAGTTCAGTTTCATGACGGATATCCGATACCTTGCACCGCGGTCGCTTGATGAAGCGATCGGGGCATTTGCGGCCGCTGGCAGTGCGGCGCGCATCCTGGCAGGCGGCACCGATCTTCTGGTGCAAATGCGCTCCGGCATGGTGAGGCCGGGCCTTATCGTCGACATCAAGAAGATCGCGGAGATGACGGCCATCGAGGAGACCGCCGATGGCGGCTTCCGCATTGGCGCTGCGGCCTCGGGCATGGCGCTCGCGGAGCATCCGCGGTTCGGCAAGGTGTGGCCCGGTGTGCTGGAGGCCGTGAACCTGATCGGCTCGAAACAAGTCCAGGGCCGCGCCTCTCCCGGCGGCAATCTCATGAACGGCTCGCCCGCCGGCGACAGCGTGCCGGCCATGATCGCGGCAGGCGCCATCGTCACGGTGCAGGGGCCGAACGGCCGCCGCGAGATGAAGGTGGAGGACGTTCCCGCCGGTCCCGGCCGCACCAATCTGAAGCCGGGCGAAATCCTTGTCAGCTTCAGCCTGCCGCCGCGGCCGCCCGGATCGGCCGATGCGTACCTTCGCATGATCCCGCGCACGGAGATGGACATCGCCGTGGTCGGCCTCGGCGTGAGCCTCACTATCAAGGACGGGGTCTGCACCGCCGCGCGTGTCGGCCTCGGCGCAGTCGCTCCGACCGCGCTGCTCGTCGAGGCCGCTGCGAAACCGCTGATCGGCTCGAAGCTCGACGACGCCGCGCTCGAAAGGGCTGCCGAAGCCTGCCGTGCCGCATGCCGTCCGATCGACGACAAGCGCGGCACCATCGCCTACCGCATCAAGACCGCGGGCGTGCTGCTCAAGCGCACGGCCGCCATCGCCGCGAAACGCGCGACAGGGAAGTAAATTCGCATGGCCAAGATTCACGTCACCACCACCATCAACGGCGAGCCCATGGAATATCTGTGCGAGCCTGATGACACCATGCTCGACGCGCTGCGCGGTCCGCTAGGGCTGACCGGCTCGAAGGAGGGCTGCTCGTCCGGCGATTGCGGCGCCTGCAGCATCACCGTCGACGACCGCCTGGTCTGCTCCTGCCTGATGCTCGCGGCCGAAGCCGAAGGCCACGAGATCGGGACGATCGAGGGAATGGCCCATGGCGAGAAGCTGCATCCGCTGCAGCAGAAATTCCTCGAACATGCCGCGCTCCAGTGCGGCATCTGCACCTCGGGCATGCTGGTCGCTTCCGATGCGCTGCTGCGCAAGAATCCGAACCCGTCGGAGGAAGAGGTGCGCTTCTGGCTCGCCGGCAACCTCTGCCGGTGCACCGGCTATGACAAGATCGTCCGCGCGGTCCTCGAGACCGCGGCTGAAATGCGCGAGGGAATCAAGGAGGCAGCCCAATGAACCTCGTCACCAACAACAAGTGGATCGGCCAGCGCACCATCCGCCCCGACGGCATGGACAAGGTCACCGGCCGCGCCCAGTTCGCTGCCGACATGACCATGCCCGGCCAGATCTGGGGCAAGGTCCTGCGCAGCCCCCATCCGCATGCGCGCATCAAGTCGATCAACACCGCGAAGGCGGAAGCGCTGCCCGGCGTCAAGGCGGTCGTCACCGCCAGGGACATCGTCGACTTCCCGATCGAGAAGGGCGCGGTCATGCTCGGCATCCAGGACATGCGCTGGATGTGCCGCAACGTGATGGCGCGCGACAAGGCGCTGTTCCCCGGCCACCCGCTCGCGGCCGTCGCCGCCACCACCGAGGCGATCGCGGCCGAAGCCTGCAAGCTGATCGAGGTCGACTACGAGGTGCTGCCCTGGTCGATCGAGATCGAGGACGCCATCAAGCCGGACGCGGCTGTCCTGCATGAATTCAACAAGTGGGAAGGCAAGCCTTCCAACATCATGAGCCGCCTCGAGCACAAGAAGGGCGACATCGCGGAAGGGTTCAAGCAGGCCGACATCGTCATCGAGCGCACTTTCACCACGCGCCCCGTGCACCAGGGCTATATCGAGCCGCATGCCTGCGTGATTTCGGTCGCGCCCGACGGCAAGACCACGATCTGGAGCTCCAGCCAGGGCCAGTTCATGGTCCGCGCGATGACCTCGATGCTGACGGGCATCCCGCAGAGCGACATCCGCGCCATCCCCGCCGAGATCGGCGGCGGTTTTGGCGGCAAGACCATCGTCTATCTCGAGCCGGTCGCGACCCTGCTTGCGAAAAAATCCGGCCGTCCCGTGAAGATGGTGATGACGCGCGAGGAAGTCATGCGCGCCACCGGGCCCACTTCGGGCTCGCGCAGCACGGTCAAGATCGGCGCGACGAAAGACGGCCGCATCACTGCCGCGCACGGCACCTTCTATCTGCAGGCCGGCGCCTTCCCGGGCTCGCCGATCCGCGGCGCTGCGGGATGCAGCTTCACGCCTTACGACATCCCGAACCTTCTGTCGGAAGGTTTTGACGTCTGCTCCAACCGTTCCAAGGTGGCGGCCTATCGCGCGCCAGGCGCGCCGATTGGCGCCTATGCGGTGGAATGCGTGATGGACGAGGTCGCCGAGGCCCTCAAGATGGACCCGCTTGACTTCCGCCTGAAGAACGGCGCCAAGGAAGGCACCAAGGCCGCGCACGGCCCGACCTTCCCGCGCATCGGCTATCTCGAGACGGTGGAGGCCGCCAAGGCTTCGCAGCATTACGCAGCCCCACTCGGCGACGGCCGCGGCAGGCCGCGGGGCAGGGGCGTCGCTTCCGGCTTCTGGTTCAACGCGGGCGGTGAGTCCTCCGCTCAGGTCAACATCACCGAGGACGGCAACGTCGTCGTCACCACGGGCCACCCTGATATCGGCGGCTCGCGCGCCGGCATCGCCAATATCTGCGCGGAGCTGCTCGGCATCGATTATCGCCGCGTCTCCGTCATCATCGGCGATACGCAGACCGTCGGCTTCTCCAACCTCACGGGCGGCAGCCGCGTGCTGTTTGCCTCCTCCATGGTGGTGACGCAATCGGTCGACAAGGTGATCCAGACCCTGCGCGAGCGCGCGGCGAAAATCTGGAACATCGATCCCGAAGCAGTGAAATGGGAGCAGGGTGCTGCGCATCCCGTAAGCCCGAATGCCGGCCAGTTCGAGCCGTTGACGCTGGAAGAGCTCGCCGAGAAGGCGCCCGCGATGGGCGGACCGATCGGCGCAGGGGTGCAGCTCAACACCCAAGGGGCCGACGGCGGCTTCGGCACGCACATCTGCGACGTCGAGGTCGACACCGAGCTCGGCATCGCCCGCGTGATCCGCTACACCGCCGTGCAGGACGTCGGCCGCGCCATCCACCCCGGCTACGTCGAAGGACAATTGCAGGGCGGCGTCGCGCAGGGCATCGGCTGGGCTCTGAACGAGGAGTACATCTACAACAAGGACGGCAAGGTCGATAATCCCGGCTTCCTCGATTATCGCATGCCCGTGTGCTCCGACCTGCCGATGATCGACTGCATCATGGTCGAGGTGCCGAACCCCAAACATCCGCAAGGCGTCAAGGGCGTCGGTGAAGTGCCGCTGGTGCCTGTGATGGCGGCGGTCGCCAACGCGATCTACAACGCGCTGGGATTGCGCTTCTATGGCCTTCCGATGTCGCCGCCGAAGGTGAGTGCAGCGCTCGATGCAAACGTGAAGCAGGCGGCGGAGTGAGAGCCGTAGGGCGGATCAGCACCTGTCCGCCCCAACTCAACGAGCGAGGGCGGAAGGAGTAATCCGCCAACTCACTTAATGCAGCGCTGGCGGGGTACGCCGTTGGCTGACGCACCCGCCGTCATGCTCAGGCCGCCGCCACCGGCACCAGCCCGTAGCGCAGCATCGTCTCTTTCATCCTCGCCGGATCAGGCGTGCCGCCTGACAGGAGCGCCGCCATCTCCTTGAAGTATTGCGTCCCCAGCGCGCCGGGGCTCAGCATGCACAGGCAACTGGCCGGTGAACCCGAGCGGTTCGAAAAGCCGTGCACGATGCCGCGTCTGATGAAGACCGTCTCGCCGGGCCCGACGTCGATATCCTTGCCGTCGATCCGCCAACTGGTCACGCCCGACAGGCCGTAGACCGTTTCATCCCAGCTCTCGTGGTAATGCGGAATCGGCATGCGCGCGTCCGGCTGCAGCGTCATTTCGAACAGGTCGAGACTGCCGGCGGTCGTTTCCTTGCTCTGCAGGAAACTGAGCCGCAGCGCTCCGAGCTCGATGAGTTCAGGCATGGTTGTCCGTTCCCTTGGTCACCCGCGAACCGTAGACGGGGCGCTTGAGCCAGGCAACAGGCTGCGCAAAGCGCCAACCGATTGAATTCGCCCGCCGCCCGTCCCAACGCGATCCACAACGCGTTGGGAATTGCGCTTTCTACAACCTGCCGATGTCGCCGCCGAAGATCAGTGCTGCGCTCGATGCTGGCAGGCGGCGGAGTGAAGACGAGACTCCATCGCGAGAAGCGCTGGCGACGAAACGATCCACCCTTTGTACATTGTATGCCGCAGGATGGCTTGTTTCGCTCGCTCGCGACGACAGCGCGGCTTGCGCATCCAAAAAGTGCTCCGTGCTCGGGATGGGGGCCCGGCACGCAGCTTGCAACAATCAGCTGAGTGTGACCCGCCTGCCATAGTTGGCCGAATCCGCACCTGTTATGTTCCGCTGAACGGGACTCGGCGGGGCAAGGGGCTGCGGATGAAAAGATTTTTGATTGCAGCGATGGCGGTGCTCGCCGGCCCAGCGGTCGTCGATGCGGCCGATATGGCGCGACCTTACAGCAAGGCACCCGCGCCGGTCGTTGCGCCCGTTTACAACTGGTCGGGGGTATATGCCGGCGTGAACATCGGCGGCGTATGGTCAGAGGACGACGTCACTTGGAACGCCGATCCCACCCTGTTCGGTATAGCATTTACGCCCGTGCTGAATGGCGCAGGCACCGGCGCGATCAACGGATCCGGCGTGACTGCGGGCGGGCAAGTTGGCTACAACTTTCAGGTCAGTCCACTGTGGCTGCTCGGTCTCGAGGCCGACATCAACTACACTGACCTGTCGAGAAGCCGCACGGTCTTCGTTCCGCCGCCGGGCGCGCCTGGCACATTTGTGACATCGACGTTCGAGAGCAAATGGCTTGCCACTGTGCGCGGCCGCCTCGGTATTCTCGCGGGTCCCACCCTGCTTCTCTATGGCACCGGCGGCGCTGCCTTTGCCGACGTGAAGACGACGGACCTTGCTTTCTTTGCCGTCGACGGCTCGACCAACGCGGCCTCTGCCAGCACCACACGGACCGGCTGGACCGCGGGCGCTGGTGCCGAGTGGGGTTTTGCCACGAACTGGAGCGCCAAGATCGAATATCTCTACGTTGACCTCGGCAGCGTCCGCTACATCAGCCCGAACAACCTCACGGCAGGGGCGACGATCATTCACGATCATCGATTCACGGAAAATCTTGTCCGTGTCGGCGTGAACTACCGCTTTGGCGGACCGGTCGTTGCAAGGTACTGATGGTCCGATGGCGAAGCTGGCTCCCGCTGCTGCGCAAGGCTCGGGAAGCAGCGCCTGAACCTAGCTGGAGGCAATGCCGCGCGGCGATTGGATCGATCATCGCGAGCGTGACGAGCAGCGAAAAGCAAGAGAACTCGCAGGAATAGCCCGCACCCGAATGCGTCTGTCCGCCGTCCTGCACTGCGGATCAGGTCCTCATCTCCGCGGCGCCTGGCGGAGAGTGGGCAGGGGAACAAGGGAGCGGTCCAAGGTGTTCGCCGAACAGACACCGGTTGAATTCGCCTGCCCGCCGCAATAGCCTTCCCGATCTCGGGGGAGGACTGACTGCATGAGGCTGCCTGGCGACGGGCTCAAGCTTCTCATCACCATCCTGTTGCCCTTCGTCGTCATCTTCGGCGCGGCCGAGCTTGCCATTCGCTTCACGTCCGCGGGTCATCTCGCCTTCTACCGCTCGGTGGTGGGCGAGGTGCCGCCGCATGTCGCGAT
The DNA here is from genome assembly GCA_023432885.1 of Pseudomonadota bacterium. Lineage (GTDB taxonomy): Bacteria > Pseudomonadota > Alphaproteobacteria > Rhizobiales > Xanthobacteraceae > Bradyrhizobium. The sequence goes on from JAEZEU010000423.1 coordinate 13,146, forward strand.
CTTCAGGAACCCGGCCACCCGGATCAAGAGATTCCAGTTTCCGGTCAATCCGCACACCGCCGATCC
>JAEZEU010000446.1 GCA_023432885.1 Pseudomonadota bacterium
CGGCGGGATTACTTGGTCAGGATCAGCTTGTTCTGCGAGGTCAGGCGCATCCGGTAGATGTGTTCGCCATGGACGATCATGATCTCGCGCTCCGTTGCAAACAGATCGCGGCTCTCGATGCGGTTGCCGTTGACGGCAATCCGACGTGTCGCAGATGCAGCAGCGCCGTCTGCAGGGGTTTCGATGTCATCGCCGGGCGACGTTGCCATCTCTGTCATTTGCGCCCCAAAATTCCTGGGTCGACACCTTGTGTGTTGGATTGCTCTAATCCAACTGCTGCGGATCATCGATGTAAAGCGCAGGTTGCGAGATTCCCGGAGGCAGATGCAACCATGGCGCGCAGGGATTCGAGGGGGGCTCACGCCGCAGGCAGTCAGTAACCTGCAGCATGTGATCGCCGAGGGCGGCCGGATCGACAAAGCCAGTTTACAGGCGGAGTCTGTCCAGGCATCGAGAAGACGCCGCTTGGTCTAGGTTCAGCAGCTCACGCCGCAGCGGCCTTGCCCTCGCTCTGGATCACCTCAAAGCCTTCGAACTTGGGATGGCCGAGATAGAGGCTCTCGCCCGTCTTGTTGTCGGCGCGGCCGTGGGCGCGGCGGAACTCTTCCGACCTGGTCCAGGCCTCGAATGCTGCCCGGTCGATCCAGGTGCTGTGCGAGGAATAGAGCGTGTGGTCGTCGGCCGCCGGTCCCTTGAGCAGGTGGAATTCGATGAAACCCGGTACGCTGCCGAGATAGGATTCTCGCGTGGCCCAGAGTGTTTCGAACGCCTGCTCCGCGCCCTTCTTCACCTGGAACCGGTTCATCGCGATAAACATCAAGGTCCTCCTTTTCGTGCCGTGACGACGCCCGCAGCATGGGCCTGCCATCCAAGTATGGTCAAAGCGCGAAAGCGCCAGAGCCGCGCGGAATCATCGGCGCGGCCCGGCTCGCAACCTGGAGGAATGTTGAGCGCGGACGAGTGGGGCTCGTCGGCGAAAAATGAACTGGGGACCTGCCCCATTCGCCCTGGCCAAAGCTTCGAGGCGGGCAGGCCCTGAGCTACTCCTTCACCGCGCCCGTCAGCGAGGACACGTAGTAGTCCACGAACAACGAGTAGAACAGTGCGACCGGGAGCGAGCCGAGCAGCGAGCCCGCCATCAGCGCTCCCCACTGGTAGACGTCGCCGGTCACGAGCTCGGTCAGGATCGCCACCGGAACGGTCTTGTTGGCGCCGCTCTGGATGAAGGCGAGCGCGTAGATGAACTCGTTCCAGGACAGCGTGAAGGAGAAGATGCCGGCTGAAATCAGCCCGGGGACGGCCAGCGGCAGCGTAATTCGCCGCAGAATTTGCAGCCGCGTCGCGCCATCGACCAGTGCGCACTCCTCGAGTTCATAGGGGATCGACTTGAAATAGCCGATCAGCAGCCAGGTGCAGAACGGCACCAGGAAGGTCGGATAGACCAGAATCAGCGCCATCGGGCTGTCGAACAGGCCGAACTGCACGATCACGGTGGCGAGCGGAATGAACAGGATCGAGGGCGGGACCAGATAGGCGAGATAGATGCCGAGACCCACATAGGGGCTGCCGCGGAAGCGCAGCCGCTCGATTGCGTAGGCCGCGAGCGTCGAGGCGAACAGCGATAGGAAGGTCGATCCGATCGCCACCAGCATCGTGGTCTTCAGCCAGGTCGGATAGGCAGTGTTGAACAGCAGGTGCTTGATGTGCGCGAGCGTCGGCGAGGAGATCCAGAACGGGTTGTGATCCTTGAAATTCAAGAGCTCGGCGTTCGGCTTGAACGACGTGATCGCCATCCAGTAGAACGGGAACAGCAGGATCACGACGAAACAGGCCAGCGGCAGGTAGACCATGACCGTCCGCCGCGCGCGCGAGTCCCACGACATCGTCTCCGGTGCGGAGGTCGCCGCCGCCTGCGGCTGCTGTACGGCAACGTCAGTCATTGGCTTCTCCCTGCTGCCATTTGCGGCGGGCGAGGCCGAAGTAGCTGAACAATGTTGCGAACACGAGGAACGGAATCATCGACACGGCAATCGCCGCGCCCTCGCCGAGCTCGCCGCCGGCGATGCCGCGCTGGAAGGCCAATGTCGCCAACAGATGCGTCGAGTTGACCGGCCCGCCGCGGGTGATGGCGTAGACCAGCTGGAAGTCGGTGAAGGTGAAGATGATCGAGAACGTCATCACGATCGCGAGGATCGGCATCATCATCGGGAAGGTGATGTATCGAAAGCGCTGCCAGGCACTGGCACCGTCCAGCATCGCCGCCTCGTAGAGCGAGGGAGAGATCGTCTGCAGGCCCGCCAGTAGCGAGATGGCGACGAAAGGAATGCCGCGCCAGATGTTGGCTACGATGAGCGAGAAGCGTGCCGGCCAGGGCGTGCCGAGGAAGTCCACATTGGTCGTGCGGACGCCCAGCACGTCGACCAGCAAATACGAGATGATCGAGAATTGCGGATCGTAGATCCACCAGAACGCCAGTGCCGAAAGCACCGTCGGTACGATCCATGGAAGCAGCACGATGGCGCGCAGCAGGCTCTTGAAGGGAAAATGATTGTTGAGCAGCAGCGCCAGCCAGAAGCCGAGGGCGAACTTTCCGAAGGTCGCCACCGCGGTGTAGAAGACGCTGTAGAACACCGCGCTCCACCACAGCGGGTCCTTGAGCAGGTACTGGAAGTTCTCGAGCCCGATGTAGATGCCGCGCTGGCCGATCGTGGTATCGGTGAAGGCTAGCCAGATGCCGAGCCCGAGCGGGTAGGTGAGGAACACCGTCAGCAGTCCGATCGCCGGCGCCAGGCAGACGATTATCAGGAAAGCCTTGTTGTCGAGCAGGCGGGCGAACCAGCCCGGCTGGTGCTGCGCATAGGTGCGCGCCGATATCGTCGTTACGGACATTCGCTCGCTATTCCGTTCGTTGTCTACTGCGTCATTCGGGGCGATGCACTGCATCGAACTCAGGTGCGCGTTTGCGTACCTGAGTATCTCGAGATTCCGGGTCTGGTCATTCGGACCAGCCCGGAATGACGTCAAGCGAAGCGTCCCGCGCTCCGCTCACAACGAGTTACCGGCCCTGGCGCCGGAAGTAGCGCTTCGCGCGCTGCTCCGCTTCCGCGGCGGCGGCTTCCGGCGTCTGTGAGCCGGTCGCGACCGCGGCGCACATCTGGATCAGCACGTAGTCGGCGCTGACGGCACCGGTTGCGGTCGAGATCGGACCCTTGTAGCCGTCGTAATACGTGCTCTGCATCGTGTCCTTGAAGATCGCGACCTTGGGATCGCTGGACCAGACCGCAGCATCGGCATAGGCGGAGAGCGGTTGCGACCAGTAGCCGGAGTTGGCGTTGAGCCAGGGCTCGTACTGCTCCTTTTCCAGCATGAATTGCAGGAATGCCTTGGCGGCGTTGGGATACGGGCTGTGCTTGAACAGCATCGCGTTCAGCGTCAGGCCCGCCATCGGCGAAACCTTGGCCAGGCCCTTCGGCAGCAGCTGATGTTCGCTGTCCTCGGCGATCGCGCGCGTCGCCGGATCGTTCTTCAGCGAGAAGTACAGCGAGACGCCGTTGGCGGTCAGCGAGATTTCCTGCGCGGAATAGGCGCGGTTGTTGCTGACGTCGTTCCACGACGGCGTACCGGGGATGAAGGTCGGGTAGATTTCCTTGACCCACTTCAGCGCAGCGATGGTCTCCTTGCTGTTGATGACGACGTTGCCCTCTTCATCGAGCAGGGAGGCGTTGTGCGACCACAGCGCCCAGTTGGCGAAACCGTTGCCGTCGCCCTTGGCATTGCCGAGCGCAAAGCCGGCCGGCTTGCCGGCCTTGTGCAGCTTCTGGAACAGATCCAGGATACCGGCATGGTCCTCTGGAACCTTGTCGAAACCAACCGATTTCAGGACCGATTTGCGGTAGATCAGCGGTCCGGCGGTCGCGCCGAATGGCAGTCCGATCCACGTGTTGCTCTTGCTGCGCTTGCCGTATGTCTGCGCCAGCGGCAGCCAGCCGCCGTAACGCTTGCCGAGGTAATCGGCGACGTCGGTCAGTTCAACCAGCTTGTCGACATAGATGTGCGGCGCATCCGAGAAGCCGATGATGATGTCGGGGCCGGCGCCGGAATTGGACGTCACCGCTGTCTGCTGGTTGATGTCCTCCCAGCCCACGAAGTCGACCTTGACGTCGACGCCGGTCTTGTCGGTGAAAGATTTGGCGTTGGCGCGGAACACGTCCTCGTCGGCCTGCACGAAGCGCACCGGCCGCAGCATGCGCAGGGTGGCGCCCTTCTCGATCGCAAACTTGGGCGCAGCAACATCGGCGGCCTTGACGCTTGAACTCTGTGCATTGGCCCCGGTCACCGCCAGCGCGGCAGCGGAGACGCCCAGCGCCAGCGCATCGCGGCGAGTGAGTTCGTTAGACATGGTCTTCTCTCTCCCTTTTTTCATTCCCGGCGTTGAATCGCCGGTGAAGTTATCGCGGACCGATCCAAGAACCGATTCCGCTGGTGCAATCATGCCCAATTGGCGAGGCATGACCACGATCAATTCGTATGATAGGGATCATGACAGCATGATCGCCGATCATACCTGCCGGTCTGATAATTGATCAGCTGTTCGGACCGCGATCCATGCTGACGGGCTGCCAGCGCCGGAGCGAGGTGTTCTGCAATACCGACGGGTTGACGCAGCTTACCGGCCACATGCCCTGCAGGACCAGTGAGAATTCGTAGCCCACGCGACGCTTGCGCGCTTCGTCAAAACGTGCCGAGGCCGAGGCGACGTGAGCGGTCAGCGTCACGTTCTCCATGCGCAGCAACGGGTTGTTGTGGGAAGGCGGCTCCTTCTCCAAAACGTCGAGTGCCGCATGCGCGATCCAGCCTTCCTGCAGCGCCTTGATCAGCGCCTCCTCGTCCACGGTGGCGCCGCGGCCGGTGTTGATGAAGGTCGCTGTCTTCTTCATCTGCCGGAAATGCTTTTCCCCGACCATGTGGTGAACCTCGGGTCGCGCCGGCGCATGCATCGAAATGAAATCCGATTGCGACAGCACTTCGGAGAGCGTTGCCGGCATCACGCCGTGATCGTACATCAGCGTTTCCTGGATGAAGGGGTCGAAAGCGATCATCTTCAGGCCGAATGGCGCGGCGCGCTTGGCGACCGCGCGCGCTACGCGGCCGAAGGAGATGAAGCCGAGCGTCTGGCCCATCAGCCGCGGGATCTTCAACAGGGCCGGCCTGCCCTCCGCCC